>JAJTHX010000368.1 GCA_021300125.1 Betaproteobacteria bacterium
CCGGTCTTGGTCGAAGTGATGCGCTCCTGCAGGCGGCCCATTTCCTCGGCCAGCGTCGGCTGGTAACCCACCGCCGACGGCATCCGGCCGAGCAGCGCCGAAACTTCGGTGCCGGCGCGGGTGTAACGGTAGATGTTGTCGACGAAGAACAGCACGTCGCGACCCTCGTCGCGGAAGGCCTCGGCCATGGTGAGACCCGTAAGCGCCACGCGCAGGCGGTTGCCCGGCGGCTCGTTCATCTGGCCGTAGACCATCGCCACCTTGGACTTCAAGAGGTCTTCCTTGACCACGACGCCAGCTTCCATCATCTCGTGATAGAAGTCATTGCCCTCGCGGGTGCGCTCGCCGACGCCGGCGAACACCGACAGGCCCGAGTGCTTGGTCGCGATGTTGTTGATCAGCTCCATCATGTTCACGGTCTTGCCGACGCCGGCGCCGCCGAACAGGCCGACCTTGCCGCCCTTGGCGAAGGGGCAGACCAGGTCAATCACCTTGATGCCGGTTTCCAGCAGATCCTGCGAGGGCGAGAGCTCCTCGAAGGTCGGTGCTTTCTGGTGGATCGACATGGTTTTTTCGGCCTTGATCGGGCCAACCTCGTCGATCGGGCGGCCGAGCACGTCCATGATGCGTCCCAGCGTGGCCGGACCCACCGGCACCGAAATCGGCGCGCCGGTGTTCGACACCATCATGCCGCGGCGCAGGCCATCGGAGGAGCCCAGCGCGATGGTGCGGACGATGCCGTCACCGAGCTGCTGCTGCACCTCCAGCGTGAGCTCGCTGCCCTCCATCTTCAGCGCGTCATAAATATGCGGCATCTGGTCGCGAGCGAATTCGACGTCGATCACGGCGCCGATGCACTGAACGATTTTTCCCTGGCTCATGGTCAATTCCTGGATAAAGTTTTCTGCAATCAATCAGACCGCGGCGGCGCCGCCGACGATCTCGGATAGCTCCTTGGTGATCGAAGCCTGGCGCGACTTGTTGTAGACCAGCGTCAGTTCGTCAATCACGTTGGCGGCATTGTCGGAGGCGGCCTTCATTGCCACCATCCGCGCCGACTGCTCGGATGCCATGTTCTCGGCCACCGCCTGATAGATCAGCGCCTCGATGTAGCGGGTGAGCAGCTGGTCGAGCACCGCCTGCGCGTCGGGTTCGTAGATGTAATCCCACGAGGTTTCCGGCGCGCCCAGCGCGTCGCCCGACAGCGGCAGCAGCTGTTCGACCACCGGTTCCTGCTTCATCGTATTGACGAACTTGGTGTAGACGATCAGCAGGCGGTCAAAGCGGTCCTGGGTATAGCCGTCGATCATGACCTTCAGCGCGCCGATCAGCTTTTCCATGTGCGGCTTGTCGCCGAGCGCGGTGACCTGGGACACCACCCTGGCGCCAAGGCGCTGCATGAAACCCAGGCCCTTGTTGCCGATGGCGCAGACCTCGATTTCCTCGCCCTGGGCCTCGAGTTCCTTGATCTTGTTCAGCGCCAGGCGCAGTGCGTTGGTGTTGAGACCGCCGCAAAGGCCCTTGTCGGTGGTGACGACAATGAGGCCCACGCGCTGCACCGTGTCGCGCGACACCAGGAAGGGATGCCGGTACTCGGGGTTGGCGTGGCTGATGTTGGCTGCCACGTTGCGGATCTTCTCGCTGTACGGGCGCGCAGTGCGCATGCGCTCCTGAGCGCGGCGCATTTTCGAGGCCGCCACCATTTCCATGGCCTTGGTGATCTTGCGCGTGTTCTGCACGCTCTTGATCTTGGTGCGGATTTCCTTCGAGCCAGGCATGTCAGTAAGTGTCTGTTTTTAAAGGATAAAAGAGATACGGTCAGTAGGAGCCGTTCTGCTTCCAGTCCTTGATCGCGGCGGTCAGTTTTTCTTCGTCGTCCTTCGACAGATCCTTGGTGTCCTCGATGCGCTGCACCAGGTCGGCGTACTTGGACTTCACGTAATCGCGCAGCGAACGCTCCGCAGCCAGCGCCTTTTTCACATCGACATCGTCGAGGTGGCCACCGTTGACGGCGAACAGCGTCAGCGCCATTTCCCAGACCTGCAGCGGCTCGTACTGCGGCTGCTTCATCAGTTCAGTGACGAGGCGGCCGCGTTCGAGCTGCTTGCGGGTGGCTTCATCAAGGTCGGAGGCGAACTGGGCGAAGGCCGCGAGTTCGCGGTACTGGGCCAGAGCAAGGCGAACACCGCCGCCGAGCTTCTTGATGATCTTGGTCTGCGCAGCGCCACCGACGCGCGACACCGAAATGCCGGCGTTGATCGCGGGACGGATGCCGGCGTTGAAGAGGTCGGTCTCGAGGAAGATCTGGCCGTCGGTGATCGAGATCACGTTGGTCGGCACGAAGGCGGTCACGTCGCCGGCTTGGGTTTCAATGACCGGCAGCGCGGTCAGCGAACCGGTCTTGCCCTTTACCGCGCCCTTGGTGAAGTTCTCGACATACTCCTCGTTCACGCGCGCGGCACGCTCGAGCAGGCGCGAGTGCAGGTAGAACACGTCACCGGGATAGGCTTCGCGGCCGGGCGGGCGGCGCAGCAACAGCGATACCTGGCGGTAGGCCCAGGCCTGCTTGGTCAGGTCGTCATAGACGATCAGGGCGTCCTGGCCGCGGTCACGGAAGTATTCACCCATGGTGCAGCCGGAGTAGGGCGCAATGAACTGCATCGCGGCCGATTCCGAGGCGGTGGCGGCAACAACGATGGTATAGGCCATCGCGCCATGCTCTTCGAGTTTGCGCACCACGTTCTTGATTGAGGAGGCTTTCTGGCCGATCGCGACGTAGATGCAGATCAGGTCCTTGCCCTTCTGGTTGATGATCGCGTCGATCGCGACCGCGGTCTTGCCGGTCTGGCGGTCGCCGATGATCAGCTCGCGCTGGCCGCGGCCGACCGGTACCATCGAGTCGATCGACTTCAGGCCGGTCTGCACCGGCTGCGCCACCGATTTGCGCGCGATCACGCCCGGCGCGACCTTTTCGATCACGTCCGTCATCTTGGCGTTAATCGGGCCCTTGCCGTCCACCGGCTGGCCGAGCGAATTGACGACACGGCCGATCAGCTCGGGGCCCACCGGCACCTCGAGAATGCGGCCCGTGGTCTTTACGGTGTCGCCTTCGGAGATATGCTCGTACTCGCCCAGAATCACCGCGCCGACGGAGTCACGCTCGAGGTTCAGCGCGAGGCCGAAGGTGTTCTTCGGAAACTCGAGCATTTCGCCCTGCATCACGTCGGCCAGGCCGTGGATGCGGCAGATGCCGTCGGTCACGGAGATCACCGTGCCCTGGGTGCGCGCCTCGGTGGTGCCGGCGAGACTCTGGATGCGGCTCTTGATGAGCTCGCTGATCTCGGAAGGATTCAGTTGCATGGTGTTGCTCCTAGTGGGTCAGCGCGGCGGCCATCGCGTCTAGCTTGCCGCGCACCGTTGCATCAATGACTTTGTCGCCGACCAGGATCTTCAGGCCGCCGATGAGTTTGGGATCGAGTTCGACCTTGGCCGTGATCCTGCGGCCGTATTTCTGCTCCAGCGCCGACACCAGCGACTTGAGCTGGGCATCCTCGACCGGCAGCGCGGAAACCACGGTGGCTTCCATCGTGCCCTCGTGCTCGCGCCGTAGCGACTCGAACGATCCGCGGATCTGGCCGGCAACGCCGAGACGGCGGTTCTGCGCCAGTACCTGCACGAAGTTGCGCGCCTCGCCGGACAGATGCTTGCCGATGGCGCCGATGATCAGCGCCTCGACCTGGGCTGCGCTGACCTGGGGTGCCGCAATCACCGCAGCAACCTGCGGTTCGGCTACCACCGTTTCAATCAGCGCCAGCGCGTCGGACCAGGCCGGCAGCGCGTTCTGCTCTCGGGCGAGGCGGAAGGCCGCTTCGGCGTAGGGACGGGCAATGGTGACGGGTTCGGCCATGTCGGTGTCGGGATCAGAGCTGTTTCTGCACAGCGGCGATCAGGTCGGCGTGGGCCTTGGCATCGATCTCGCGCTTGAGGATCTGCTCGGCACCGGCCACGGCGAGGGCCGCAACCTGGGTACGCAGGCTTTCCTTGGCGCGCGCGACCTCCTGTTCGATCTCGGACTTGGCGCCGGCGACGAGTCGTTCGCCCTCGGCCCTCGCCGAAGCCTTGGCTTCCTCGATCATCTGGCTGGCGCGTTTCTCGGCCTGGCTGACGATCTCGGTGGCGCGGTCGCGCGCCTGGTTGATCGCTTCCTCGGCCTGCCTCGCCGAACGCGCGAGCGACTGCTGCCCGGCCTCGGCCGCGGCCAGGCCGTCGGCGATGCGCTTGGTGCGCTCGTCCATGGCGCTGGTGATCATCGGCCACACGAAGCGCACCGAAAACCAGATCAGCGCCGCGAAGGACAGGGCCTGGACGAACAGGGTGGCGTTGATGTTCATGGCTTGAAGCCCCTGTCGGGATGAGGATTACTTGGCCAGCACGCTCAGCAGCGGGTTGGCAAAGCCGAAGAACATGGCAATACCGACACCGATCAGGAACGCGGCGTCGATCAGGCCGGCGAGCAGGAACATGAATTTTTGCAGTTGCGGGATCAGTTCCGGCTGGCGGGCCGCGGCTTCGAGGAATTTCGAGCCCATGATGCCGATGCCGATACAGGCACCGATGGCGCCGAGGCCGATGATGATGCCGATGCCGAGCGCGGTGTAGCCCTGGATGACGGCGGCGAATTGTTCCATTTTGAAGTTCCCTTTCTGTCGGACGAGGTGATTACAGGAGAGTTAGAAACCGTGGCAAATCAGTGATGCTCGTGAGCCATCGCAATGTACACGCACGACAGCACCATGAAGATGAACGCCTGAAGCAGGATGATCAGGATGTGAAACACCGCCCAGCCCCAGTAGAGGACACCCGCGGCGGCGCCGGCAATGGCCCCGCCCAGGGTGGCCGCGGCGAGCGTGCCGAGCAGGCCAAGCAGCATGAAGATCAGCTCGCCGGCATACATGTTGCCGAACAGACGCATCGCCAGCGACACCGGCTTGGCCAGATATTCGATGATGTTGAGCAGCAGGTTGGGGATCCACAGCACCGGGTGGCTGCCGAAGGGGGCCGTGAACAGTTCATGCACGAAGCCGCCCGCGCCCTTGGCCTTGAAGCTGAAGAAGATCGTCAGCAGGAAGATCGTCAGCGACATCGCGAAGGTGGTGTTGAGGTCGGTGGTAGGCACCGGTTTCCAGTAGGGCAGGCCGGCGGCGCCGGTGACGGTCGCCACCCAGTCGATGGGCAGCAGGTCCATCAGGTTCATCATGAACACCCAGACGAAGATGGTCAGTGCCAGCGGCGCAAGAAACTTGCGCTCGCCCGGGAACACGCCCTTGACGGTCTCGTCGACGAATTCCACCACCAGCTCGATGAATCCCTGCACCGGGCCGGGTACTCCGGCGGTGGCGCGGCGCGCCACCAGGTAGAAAAAGCCGATGCCGATGAGGCCGGTGATCCAGCCCATCAGGATGGTGTCGAGATGGAAAGTCCAGAAACCTTCGCCGAAGCGGAGGTTGGTCAGGTGATGACCGATGTATTCGCCCGCGTTTTGCGGTGCCTGCCCGGCAGCCAAGATGACCACGTCAAATCTCTTTCTTACTTGCCTGTTGCCAGCGGCAGGGCCAGCGGATGGGCCAGCACTGCCGCGATGAAACCGGCCAGAAACGGAGCCGCGGCCGGGCCGCCCTCCGCACTCAAACCCCAGAACAGCAGGCCCAGAGCCACCGTGACTTTGAGGGCCGTTCCACAAAGGTGACCCCACAACAGCCCAGATGCACTGCGCCCGGGAACCAGACGCTGCCCGGCAAAAAAAGCCAAGCTGCCCGCGAGGGCACAACCCGAGCCCGCAGCCAGCGCGACGGCAAACTGGGCATCAAACCCGATCAGCCCGATGACAGCGCCGGTCACCGCGATGGCGACCTGCAGTGCAGCAACCAGCCGCGCTACCGCAGGCAAAGCCGGATTTGCCAGGAACCGTGCAGGTGCAAGCCCAGCCCTTGCCTTTGGCAAACTCCCGATTTTACAATCCCGGTCGCTGAAGCGTCAAATAACTGCGTCATATTGCGCTGCAACCTTCCCGTCAACGCAACCGGGACAATATGCCATCGAGCTGTTCCAGCGTGCGGTAATCAATCACCAGCCGGCCGCTGCCCTTGCGTGGCCCGGCACGGATCTGCACCTTTGTGCCGAGGCGTTCCGACAGTTCCTCCTCCAGCCGGGCCACATCACGGTCCTTGCGCACGGTTTTGCCCGAGCCGGGCACGGCTTTGCGCAGCAGCTCGGCAACGCGGCGCTCGACTTCCCGCACGGACCAGCCCTGGCTGGCAATCTCCTGTGCCAGTCCCGCCTGGCGTTCAGCGGGCAGGGCGAGCAGGGCGCGGGCATGTCCCATCTCGAGGCGGGCCTCGCCCAGCAGCTCGCGTACGGGCGGTGCCAGTTCCAGCAGTCGCAGCAGGTTGCTCACTGCAGCACGTGATTTGCCGACGGCATCAGCCACCGCCTGGTGAGTCAGCGAGAATTCGCGGATCAGGCGTTCGAGCCCGACCGCCTCCTCCAGGGCGTTGAGGTCTTCGCGCTGGATATTTTCAATCAGCGCCACCGCCAGCGCCTGCTGGTCGGGCACATCGCGCACCAGCACCGGCACGCTGGACAACCCGGCCAGGCGGGCCGCGCGCCAGCGGCGTTCTCCGGCGATGATTTCGTAGCGCCCGCCGCCCAGCGACCGAACCAGGATCGGCTGCATCACACCCTGTACCTTGATCGAGTCCGCCAGGGCGTTAAGGGCTTCCTGGTCCATGCGCGAGCGTGGCTGGTATTTGCCGGGCTGCAGCGCAGTCACCGGCAAGGTCGCGGTCGCATCTGTCGTCGCGGGCGCCGGCGCGCTGTCGCTTCCGAGCAGGGCATCAAGCCCCCGACCCAGTCCTTTTGCTTTGACCATCAGCGATACTCCGGCGTAGCCTGGCGGGCAACGGATTCGGCGCGGTTCAGCATTTCTCCGGCCAGTGCAAGATAGGCCTGCGCGCCCTTGGAACTGCGGTCGAATTCCAGCGCAGGCAGGCCATGGCTGGGGGCTTCGGCGAGGCGCACATTGCGCGGGATCACGGTGCGGTACACCTTGTCGCCGAAATGCTGCAGCAACTGCGCGGACACCTGCTGGGCGAGGGTGTTGCGCGGGTCAAACATGGTGCGCAGCAGGCCCTCGATCTCGAGTTGCGGATTGAGGTTGGCACGCACGCGCTTGATGGTGCCAACCAGATCCGAAAGTCCCTCCAGCGCGTAGTACTCGCACTGCATCGGGATTATCACCGCGTGTGCTGCGGTGAGACCGTTCACGGTGAGCAGGTTCAGCGCAGGAGGACAATCGATGAGGATGTAATCGTATTCGCTGGCTACCGTGGCAAGCGCCGCCTTGAGCCGCGTTTCGCGCTGCTCGACCTCGATCAGTTCGACTTCGGCACCGGCGAGGTCGCGGTTCGCGGGCAGCACGTCAAAACCGGCACCGGAACGCTGTCGGGCCTCAGCCACCGACTTCTCGCCGATCAGCACATGGTAAACAGTGGTGGCCAGCGCACGCTTGTCGATGCCGCTGCCCATGGTGGCATTGCCCTGGGGATCGAGGTCGACCAGCAGCACGCGGCGCTGGGTCGCGGCCAGGCTCGCTGCGAGATTGACGCCGGTGGTGGTCTTGCCCACGCCACCTTTCTGGTTGGTGATAGCGATGATGCGCGCGCCGCTGCCGGTCATGCCGCCTCCGCCGGTTGCAGCAGCGCCGCGTGACGCTGGGCATCCAGTCCCGGTACCAGCAGAGGCACCACGGCCTGAAGCCGGAATTGCCGCGGCAGCCTTGCCAGTTCCTGTTCGGGATGCACGCCTTTCATCGCGATCAGGACGCCGTTGCGGGCGCACAGGTGGCCGGCCAGCTTCACAAAATCCGCAACCTCGGCAAATGCGCGCGAAATCACGGTGTCAAACAGAGCCGGGGCCTTCCAGTCCTCGACCCTGGCACTCACGACCTCAACGTTGCCCGGCTTGAGTTCGATCACGGCCTGGCGCAGGAATGTGGTCTTTTTGTCGCTGGCATCCAGCAGGGTGAACTGCAAATCGGGGCTCGCCAGTGCCAGCGGAAAACCGGGCAGGCCGGCACCGCTGCCGACATCCAGTACGCGTGGACCCTGCAGATGGGGCAACACCGCCAGCGAGTCCAGCAGGTGATGCGTCAGCATTTTTTCGGGCTCGCGTACGGCGGTAAGGTTGTAGGCCTTGTTCCACTTCGTCACCAGCGCAAGATAATCAAGCATGCGCTGCTGCGCCTCGGCACTGATGGCCAAACCCAGACCGGCAATGCCCGCGGCAAGCGCGGCAGCCAGGTTCATGCGCTTTTCTTGAGCAGGACGCCCTGCCGTTTCAGGTAAACCAGCAGGACCGAAATCGCCGCGGGGGTTACGCCGGACACGCGGGAGGCCTGACCCAGCGTTTCAGGTCGGGCCCGGTTCAGTTTCTGCTGCACTTCAATCGACAGCCCGCGCACCTGGCTGTAGTCGAGACCAGCCGGCAGACGCAGGGATTCCTGCTGTGCCCGGCCTTCGATCTCGCTGTTCTGGCGATCAATATAGCCCTGATACTTGGCCTGGATTTCGACCTGCTCGGCAACCTGTTCATCGATCACCCCGGGACCTGCCGACGGCAGCCGCATGAGCTGGGCATAGTTCAATTCCGGACGCCGCAGCAGGTCATGGAGTGAATACTCACGTTCGATGTTTTTACCAATTAAATCAATAACTTGCTGTTCTGGCAGTTTCTGGGGGTGTATCCAGGTCGAACGCAGCCGCTGCTGCTCCAGGGCAATGGCTTCACGCTTGCGATCAAAGGCCGCCCAACGCTGATCATCGACCACGCCAAGGCTGCGGCCGATTTCGGTCAGGCGCAGGTCGGCATTATCCTCGCGCAAGGACAGACGATACTCGGCGCGACTGGTAAACATGCGGTAGGGCTCTGACACGCCACGGGTGATCAGATCGTCCACCAGAACGCCCAGATAAGCCTGGTCGCGGGTGGGATGCCAGGGCTCACGACCTGCCACCAGCAAGGCGGCATTGATGCCAGCGAGCAGGCCCTGCGCAGCGGCCTCTTCATAACCTGTGGTGCCGTTAATCTGACCGGCAAAAAACAGACCGCGGATGGCCTTGGTTTCCAGCGATGCCTTGAGGCCGCGCGGATCGAAATAGTCATACTCGATGGCATAGCCGGGCCGCGTGATGTGGGCGCGTTCGAGTCCCGGGATCGAGCGCACCAGATCGAGCTGAACGTCGAACGGCAGGCTGGTGGAAATACCGTTTGGATAAAACTCGTTTACCGTCAGGCCCTCCGGCTCGAGGAAAATCTGATGTGAGTCCCTGTCCGCAAAGCGGTGGATCTTGTCTTCGATCGACGGACAATAGCGCGGTCCGACGCCCTCGATGACGCCGGTAAACATCGGCGAGCGATCCAGACCGCCGCGAATGATCTCGTGCGTGCGGGCCCGGGTATGGGTGATCCAGCAAGGCAGCTGCCGCGGGTGCTGTTCGCGGCGACCGAGAAAAGAGAACACCGGCGCCGGATCATCGCCGGGCTGCTCGGTCATCACGCTGAAATCAATGCTGCGGCTGTCGATGCGGGGCGGTGTGCCGGTCTTGAGTCGACCGACCGGAAGCTTCAGCTCGCGCAGCCGGGCGGCGAGACTTACAGCCGGCGGATCGCCGGCGCGCCCGCCCTGATAATGCTGCAGGCCGACATGGATCAGGCCGGACAGAAAGGTGCCCGCGGTCAGCACCACCGCCCGCGCTTCAAATACCAGGCCGATCTGGGTGACCGCGCCGGTGACCCGGTCGCCCCGCACGACAAGATCATCCACCGCCTGCTGGAAAATCTGCAGGTTCGGCTGATTCTCCAGCCGGCTGCGGACGGCTTGGCGGTAAAGCACACGGTCAGCTTGGGCGCGGGTGGCGCGCACCGCTGGTCCCTTGCGCGAATTGAGGATGCGGAACTGGATGCCGGCCTCGTCGGTGGCCGCGGCCATGGCCCCACCCAGGGCATCGACTTCCTTGACCAAGTGACCCTTGCCGATGCCGCCGATGGAAGGATTACAGGACATCTGGCCCAGGGTCTCGACGCTGTGCGTAAGCAGCAGGGTGCGCTGCCCAATGCGTGCGCTGGCCAGTGCCGCCTCGGTGCCGGCATGGCCGCCACCGATGACAATAACGTCAAATTTTTCAGGGAATTGCGTCATGCCGCAGAATACCGCCCAGGAACTGCCGGACACCCTTGCGCCGGGCGCGCATCATAGCTCAGATTGGCCCGGGCGCGAAGGCCGTCACCGGGACCGCTGGCTGGTTTCACGTGAAACTATCGCCCCATCACCAGGTTGGCTGCAAGTGGTTTCACGTGAAACCACCGCCCTACTTGCCGATGCAGAACCTGGAAAAGATTTCGCCGAGCAAGTCGTCCGCCGTGAATTCGCCGGTTATCCCGCCCAAAGCTTCATGGGCCAGACGCAGCTCTTCGGCGTATAGCTCGAGTTGTGAGGAATGTGCCGCGGCCTGACCGAGATGGCTGGATGCCACTTGCAGGGCAGCGATATGCCGTGCCCGCGCCGTAAACAAACCCTCCCCCACCGCCTGACAGCCAGCCTGCTGCCACAAGGCACGTTTCAGATCGTCCAGACCTTCGCCGGTTTTTGCAGACAGCCAGACACGGGCTTCACCCGAAGGATCCCTTTCCAGCCTGGCGGGCTGGTCAAGCAAATCGATCTTGTTGACGACCCGCAGGCGGGGCAAAGCCGCGGGCAGACGCTCCAGGATGGCGACGCTGCGGTCATCCGCCGACCGCGTCGCATCGCTCAGCAACAGCACCAGATCGGCCCTGGCGACCTCGGCCCAGGTCCGCTCAATGCCGATGCGCTCGACCGGATCGGCGGATTCGCGCAGCCCGGCCGTATCGATGATGTGTACCGGCAGGCCATCGATATCGATCTGCTCGCGCAGGGTGTCGCGGGTGGTCCCGGGCACCTCGGTGACAATGGCCACCTCGTCGCCGGCCAGCCGGTTGAGCAGGCTCGACTTGCCGACGTTGGGTTCACCCACCAGCACCACGCGCAGTCCTTCGCGCAGCAGCGATCCCTGACGGGTCGCGCCGAGAACCCGGTCCAGCTGGGCACGCAAGTCCTGCAGCCGCTCGGCCGCACGCCCTGCCTGGAGGAACTCCACATCCTCCTCGGGAAAATCCAGCGTTGCTTCTACGAGCATGCGCAAGTTGATGATTTTATCTTTAAGCCCTTGAATTAATTCAGAAAAATGTCCTTGCAGGGAACGCAATGCAGCCCTGGCTGCAGTAGCATTCGACGCCTCGATCAAATCCGCCACACCCTCCGCCTGTGCAAGGTCAATGCGGCCATTGATATAGGCACGCTCGGTGAATTCTCCCGGCCGCGCCAGCCTTGCACCCAGTTCGATGCAACGAGCCAGCACTTGTCCCAGCACTACCGGGCTACCATGGCCCTGCAGTTCGAGGACGTCTTCGCCGGTATAGGAATGCGGCGCCGGAAAAAACAGCGCAAGACCCTCGTCGAGGGCCTGACCGGAACGGTCACGGAAGATGGCCAGTGTGGCCATGCGGGGCTGCAGGCTGCAGCCCGGCAGGACGGAAACAAACGCGGACAGCGAGGGCCCGGACACACGAACCACGCCGATGCCGCCACGGCCGGGGGCCGTGGCAATGGCGGCGATGATGTCGCGGGCAATCATGCGCGGCGAGTATAGCGCCGCGCCCGCTCAGGACTTGCGTCCCGCCTTGGCGGCCGTTTCCAGCACGCGGTTGATGTGCCACTGCTGCGCGATGGACAGGATGTTGTTGACCAGCCAGTACAGCACCAGGCCGGCGGGGAAGAAGAAAAAGAAAATGCTGAAAGCCACCGGCATGATTTTCATCACCTTGGCTTGCACCGGATCCGGCGGCTCGGGATTCAGGCGCGTCTGGATGATCATGGTCGCGCCCATCAGCACCGGCAGGATGTACCACGGGTCAGGCGTGGACAGGTCGGTGATCCACAGCGCGAAGGGTGCCTGGCGCATTTCCACGCTGGCGAGCAGCACCCAGTACAGGGCGATGAACACCGGAATCTGCACCAGGATCGGCAGGCAGCCGCCCAGCGGATTGATCTTCTCGGTCTTGTAGAGCTCCATCATGGCCTGCTGCAGGCGCTGGCGGTCATCCCCGTAGCGCTCCTTCAGGCTCTGCATTTTCGGGGCAACCACGCGCATCTTCGCCATCGAGCG
>JAJTHX010000169.1 GCA_021300125.1 Betaproteobacteria bacterium
CGCAGCGGCGGCAGCGGCACTGAGGCCACCGTGTGGGGCGATGCGGCGAGGAGCCTGCGCGTGGCTGACGCCGCGCTGGTCAACGGTGTGGCCGCGCATGCATTCGAGCTCGACGATTACCACAACGCCAAGCTGCACGCCGGCGCGGTGGCGGTCCCGGCGGCGCTGGCGATGGCGGAAAAGCTGGGCAGCGACGGCCGCGCCATCGTCACCGCGATCGCCGCAGGCTACGAAACCATGATCCGCGCGAGCCTCGCCTCCAATCCCTCGGCCACCCGCCTGCGGGGCTGGCACATCACCGGCATCTACGGCCCCTTCGCCGCGGCGGCGACATGCGCTTCATTGCTGAAACTCAACCCCGAGCAGACCGCCTGGGCGCTTGGACTCGCCGGCACCCAGGGCGCGGGCACCTGGGCCTTCAACGCCGACGGCACGATGAGCAAGCGCCTGCACGCCGGCAAGGCGGCGCATTCAGGCGTGCTCGCCGCCGAACTGGCTGCGCTGGGCTTCAGCGGGCCGACCCAGATCTTCGAATACGCCGACGGCGGCGTGCTCAAGGCCCACTCGGACGACAGCGATGCCGCGCTGCTCACCCGTGACCTCGGTCGCGTCTGGCACACCGACAAGAATTCGATCAAGCCCTATTCCTGCTGCGGCAGCGCCCACGCCTACATCGATGCCGCGCTGGCGGTGCGCAGCCGGATCGGCGCGCCCTTGGACCCGAAACGCCGGGTCAAGGTCGGCCTGTCCAACGTGGTCGACGTGCAGTGCGGCTTTGCCTACCAGCCCGGCAGCGCACTCAACGCGCAGATGAGCGTGCGCTACGTGATCGCCGCGGCACTGCTCGACGGCCAGGTGCTGCCGCCGCAGTTCACGGAGCAGCGCATGCGCGATCCGCAGATCGTCGAACTGGCGGCGCGGCTGGAGTGCGAGCATGACCCGAAGCTCGATGCGCTGTATCCCGCGCATTTCGCCGGCTGGGTTGCAGCCGAGCACAACGGCCAGTGGCAGCACCAGGACATCCTCAATCCGACCGGCTCGGTCGACAACCCGGTGGATGCGAAGGGTGTCACCGAGAAATTCCGCGGCATCAACCCGGCGCTGCCGGTGGACGAGATTGCGCGCGTCGCGCTCGACATCGAAAACCATTCGGTGCGCGACCTGCTGAAACTGGCAGCCTCGGGAAAAAAACAATAACGCCCGAAGTCCCTCAATCCCCGTCACTCCGTCAATCCGTCAATCCGTCAAACGCCGGAACGACCATCCGGCTCAAAAGAAAAATAATCCAACGCCATGAAAACCCCAGCCCGCAAAATCGCAGTCCTCGGTACCGGCGCCATCGGCAGCAGCATCGGCGCGGACCTCACCCAGGCCGGACTCGATGTGACGCTGATCGACCAGTGGCCGGCGCATGTCCGGGCCATGAAGACCAACGGCCTGCAGGTGCAGTTCAAGGACGGCTCGCAGTTTCAGGTGCCAGTACACGCGCTCAACCTCTGCGCGCTGTCCTCCGAGCAGCCGCAATTCGACATCGTCTTCCTCGCCTGCAAGTCCAGTGACACGCGCTGGATGGCGGAATTCATCAAGCCCTACCTGAAGGATGACGGCGTCATCGTCGGCACCCAGAACGGCATGAACGACGACGCCATCGCCTCGATCATCGGCCGCAGCCGCGTGGTCGGCTGCGTGGTCGAGCTGCAGGCGGAACTGTTCACGCCCGGCCAGATCCAGCGCAACACCCTGCGCAAGGGCACTTGGTTCACGGTGGGCGAACTCGACGGCAGCTCCACGCCGCGGGTGAAGGAAATCGCCGCGATCATGGCCAAGGTCGGCCGCTGCGACGTGACCGGCAACATCTATGGCGCGAAGTGGACCAAGCTCATCGCCAACACCATGACCATGGGCCCGTTCAGCCTGTTCGGGCTGCGCAATTTCGAGGCCTGCGCCCTGCCCGGCATGATGGACATCTCGGTGCAGCTGGGGCGCGAGTCGCTGGCGGTGGGTGCGGCGCTGGGTTACCGCATGGAACCGCTGTTCGGACTGCGCGCCGACGAATTTGCAGGCTCCAGCGACGAAAACCTGGTCACCACGATGAAAACGCTGATGTCGCATGTCGGCGGCGGCCGCACCGCGCCGATCCACGACCACCTGAAGGGCCGCGAGAGCGAAATCGCCTTCATCAGCGGGCTGGTCGCGGCCAAGGGCCGCGAACTCGGCATCCCGACCCCGGCCAACGAGGCGGTGACCGCGATCGACCGCCGCATCAACCGCCGCGAAATCGCAATGGACGCGGCAAACTATGAACTGCTGCGCAAGTCCCTGGGCCTGCCCGGGACTGCCGCCTGACACCATACAACTACGGCGCAAGCCGACAACGAGGAGAGTAACGATGAGCAAGGCTCGCATGGGCCGGCGCCTGCTGGCGCTGGGATTGGCCTGCGCCTGCAGTGGCGCGATCGCCACCGGTTTCCCGGAGCGCCCGCTGCGCCTGGTCGCGGCTTCGGCTGCCGGCGGCGGCACCGACATCATCGCCCGCCTGCTGGCGCAGCGCATGACCGAACAATGGGGCCAGCAGGTGATCGTCGACAACCGGCCGGGCGGCGGCGGCGTAATTGCCACCGACATCACCGCCAAATCGGTGCCCGACGGTCACACCCTGCTGCTGCAGAGCGTGGGGATTTCGTACGCGCCGGCACTCTACAAAAACCTGCCCTTCGACGTGAAGCGCGACATTGCCGCGGTGACCATCGTCGGCAGCCAGCCCTTCGTGCTCGCGGTGCACCCCTCGCTGCCGGTGAAGTCGGTGGCGGACCTGGTGGCGCTGGCCAAGGCCAAACCGGGCAGCCTGCGCTACGCCTCGGGCGGCGTCAGCGGCGCCTCGCACATGGGCGGCGAACTGTTCCGCGTCACGGCCGCCATCGACATCGTGCATGTGCCGTACAAGGGCACCGGGCCCGGCACCACGGCGCTGCTCGGCGGCGAGGTTCAGATCGGGATTGCCGGCGTCGGCACCCTGATGCCGCATGCCCGCACCGGCAAGGTGCGCGCGCTGGCCGTCACCGGCGCGAAACGCAGCCCGGCGGCGCCCGACCTGCCAACGGTCGCGGAAAACGGCCTTCCCGGTTATGCTTTCGATGTCTGGTACGGCGTATTCGCGGCGGCCAAAACCCCGCGCCCCCTGCTCGGCCGCATCAACGGTGACATCAATGCTGCTCTGCGGGACCCGGAAACCGTGAAGCGCTTCGCCGCGTCCGGGGTCGACCTGATCGGCGGCAGCGTCGAGGAGGCCAACCGTTACCTGCAGGCCGAGATGGCGAAATGGGCGAAAGTGATCCGCGAAGCCGGCATCAAGGCCGAATGAAACTCGACAACCAACGGAGGACGTGATGAACAAATCAGCTGTAGTGGGCGCGCTGCTGGCAGCCCTGTGCGCCGCGCCGGTCGCGGCGCTCGCGCAGGCCGACAAATACCCGGTGCGGCCGATCCGCATGATCGTGCCCTTTGCACCCGGCGGCGGCACCGACATCACCGCCCGCCTGATCGCGGCCAATGTCACCGCGGCCTTCGGCCAGCAGGTGATCGTGGACAACCGCGCCGGCGGTGGCGGCACCATCGGCGCCGAAACCGCGGTGCGTGCCGCGCCCGACGGCTACACCATCATCATGGTCTCCGGCAGCTACGGCACCAACGCCGCGCTCTACAAGCTGCCCTACGACCCGGTGAAGGACATCCAGCCGATCGTGATGATCGGCGACACCGGCTTCATTCTTGCCGTGCATCCCTCAGTGCCGGCAAAAACCATCCCCGACCTGATCGCCAACGCCAAGGCCGCGCCGGGCAAGCTCAACTTCGCCTCCACCGGCACCGGCGGCATCACCCATCTCGCCACCGAGCTGTTCAACCTGCTCGCCGGCACGCAGATGACCCACATCCCGTACAAGGGCACCGGCCCGGCGCTCGCCGACCTGATCGGCGGCCAGGTGCAGCTGATCTTCGGCGCGATGCCGGCGACACTGCCGCATGTGCGCAGCGGCAAGCTGCGCGGCTTGGGAGTGAGCACGGCCAAGCGCTCGAACGCGATTTCCGAACTGCCCGCCGTGGGCGAAGTGGTGAAGGATTACGAGGCGGTGCTCTGGTACGGGCTGTGGGGTCCGAAAGGACTGCCCAAGCCGATCATCGCGCGCTGGAACCAGGAAGTGGCGAAGGCGCTGCAGACTGATGAGCTGAAAAAACGCCTCGCCGCCGACGGCACCGAACCGGCGAGCGGGCCGCCGGAGCAGTTCCTGTCCATCATCGCCCGCGACGTCGAAAAATGGCGGCGCGTGGTCAAGGCCGCGAACGTGAAGGTGTCGAGCTGACCGTCTCGTAAAACCGGTCCGCCGCATCCGGCCGCAACCAGCGGCCGGCGCCACATTCAACCCGCAGCACATGGAGAAAGCCCCATCATGAAGTTCCGCAGAGTCGTCACCGACACCAACAAGGAAGGCAAGGCCTACGTCAAATCGGACACCATCATCGACCCGATTCCGATGCGCCCCGGCTTCCACAACATCCCGATGTGGGCCACCAAAAAACTGCCCGCGGAAATGTCCAACGACGATCCGAACACCTGGGAGCTGGGTACCAGCCTTGCCGGCGGAAGCGTGTTCCGCCTCGCCAAGTACGATCCGGGCGTGCAGAAGCGCTGGCACGTCACCGACTCGGTTGATTACGCAATCTGCCTCGCCGGCGAACTGTGGATGCAGCTCGACGGCGGCGAGGAAGTGCACCTGACGCCGGGTACGGTGATCATCCAGCGCCAGACCATGCACAACTGGGAAAACCGCGGCAAGGAGCCCTGCATCATGGCTTACGTGCTGCTCGCCACCGAAGGTGCGAAGACCACCGGCTGGGATCACTGATCCTGCCCGCGGTGCGGGCCACGGCCCGCACCGC
>JAJTHX010000114.1 GCA_021300125.1 Betaproteobacteria bacterium
GACGCAGATCAGACGGTCGCGTCTGCGGCCGATGCCGTATATCGCCGTCAGCGCGATTTCCGCGTGCTGATGATTTGCAATGTTGACGCCACCTATGCGGGCCATCGTTCACCCCACCAATGAAAACCTGAAATTATAACTTTCGACTGGTTCATGTTCAATGAACCGGTCAGCCTTGACGCTGCTTGTGGCGCGGATCCTTGCAGATCACGCGAACCACGCCGTTGCGCTTCACAACCTTGCAGTTGCGGCACATCCGTTTGACCGATGCCAGTACTTTCATGACTTACCTCTTTCCCTTGCCGCTCATTTCGCCCTGAACACGATCCGGCCCTTGGTCAGATCGTAAGGCGTCAATTCAACCGTTACCTTGTCGCCGGGCAGGATGCGGATGTAATGCATGCGCATCTTGCCCGAGATGTGGCCGAGCACCATGTGGCCGTTTTCCAGCTTTACCCTGAATGTTGCGTTAGGCAGGGTTTCCACGATTTCACCCTGCATCTGGATCGTGTCTTCTTTCGCCATTTACTGCGACGGAAACATACCGCCCTTGAAGTTCGCCTTTTTCAGAAGGCTCTCGTACTGGTGCGACATGATGTAAGCCTGCACCTGGGCCATGAAATCGAGCGTGACCACGACAATGATCAGCAGGGAAGTGCCACCGAAATAGAAGGGCACGTTCTTCCAGACGATCAGGAGTTCGGGGATCAGGCAGACCAGCGTCACGTAAATAGCGCCGGTCAGCGTCAGCCGCATCGTCACCTTTTCGATGTAGCGCGCGGTCTGGTCGCCGGGACGGATGCCTGGAACAAAAGCGCCGCTCTTCTTCAGATTCTCCGCAGTTTCCTTGGGATTGAACACCAGCGCGGTATAGAAGAAGCAGAAAAAAATGATGGCTGAGGCATAAAGCAGCGTGTAGATGGGCTGGCCCGGATGGAGTACGGCTGCCAGGTTCTTCAGCCATATCATCCCCTCGTTCTCGCCCAGCCAGCCGGCAACGGTGCCAGGGAAGAGGATGATGCTCGAAGCAAAAATCGGCGGAATGACGCCCGACATGTTCAGCTTCAGCGGCAGGTGGGAGGACTGGCCACCGTAAATCTTGCGACCGACCTGGCGCTTGGCGTAATTGACCAGGACCTTGCGCTGCCCCTTTTCGACGAAGCAGACGAAGGCGGTGACAGCCACCACCAGCACGAAAATGAACAGCACGAAGGGGATCGAAAAGGCGCCGGTGCGCGCAAGTTCGAGGGTGCCGCCGACAGCAGACGGGAAACCCGCGGCGATGCCGGCAAAGATGATCAGTGAAATACCGTTGCCGATGCCGCGCTCGGTGATCTGCTCGCCCAGCCACATCAGGAACATGGTGCCGGTGACCAGCGTCACCATCGCGGTCATGCGGAACATCAGGCCCGGGTCAATCGCCACCTTCTGCTGCTCGAAGGCAATTGCGATCGCCAGGCCCTGGACGATGGCGAGACCAAGCGTGGCGTAGCGGGTGTATTGGGTGATCTTGCGACGGCCGGATTCGCCTTCCTTCTTCAGCGCCTCGAGCGTCGGTGACACCACGGTCATCAGCTGCATGATGATCGAGGCAGATATGTAGGGCATGATACCCAGTGTGAAAATCGAGAAACGGGACAGCGCACCACCCGAGAACATGTTGAACATGTCAAGGATGCCGCCACGCTGTGAACGGAACAGTTCGGCAAGCTGCACCTGGTCGATGCCCGGCACCGGGATGAATGACCCGATGCGGAACACGATCAGCGCGCCGACGAGGAACAGCAGGCGACGCTTCAGGTCACCGAACTTTCCTGCGCCGCCAAGTGCTTGCCCCAGGGCCAAGACTTAGCTCCCCGCCTTTTCCGCAGGCTGCTCAACGCTGCCACCCGCTTTTTCAATCGCTGCACGCGCACCCTTGGTCGCGAGCACACCCTTCAGGGCGATCTTGCGCTGGATTCCACCGGCAAGGATCACCTTGGCGCCGGCAGCCAGACGCGGCACGGCACCGGCCTTTTTCAGGGCATCAAGATCAATGGTCTCGGCCGACATTTTCTGCAGCGTATCGAGGCGAACCTCGGCGGTGCTACCCGCGGTGAGCGAGCGGAAACCGCGCTTCGGAAGGCGGCGGTGCAGCGGCATCTGGCCGCCCTCGAAACCGACCTTGTGGAAGCCGCCGGCGCGGGCTTTCTGCCCCTTGTGGCCACGGCCCGCGGTCTTGCCCAGGCCGCAACCAATGCCGCGGCCTACGCGTTTCTTGCTGTGTTTGGCGCCGGCAGCCGGCTTGAGCTTGTTCAGATCCATTTATCCCTCGCAGCGCACCATGTAGGAGACCTTGTTGATCATCCCGCGAACCGCGGGGCTGTCGACAAGTTCAACGGTGTGATTGATGCGGCGCAGGCCGAGGCCGCGCACGCACTGACGATGCTCCGGGCGCGTGCCGATCAGGCTGCGCACCAGGGTGACCTTGATAGTTTTTCCTTGGGCTTGCTTTTGCGTCTTGGCCATGATCAACCCAGCAGTTCCTCGACCGATTTGCCACGCTTGGCGGCAATTTCGGCCGGGGTGTTCATTTCAGTCAGCCCATTGATCGTCGCACGGACGATGTTGTAGGGATTGGTCGAGCCGATGCACTTGGCGAGGATGTTGGAAACGCCCATCACCTCAAGCACCGCGCGCACCGGGCCGCCGGCGATGATGCCGGTGCCTTCGGAAGCGGGCTGCATGTAAACCTTGGAAGCACCATGACGGCCCATGACCGCGTGCTGGAGGGTGCCGTTCTTCAGTTGCACCTTGACCATCTTGCGGCGCGCTTCCTCCATCGCTTTCTGCACCGCCACCGGAACCTCTCGGGCCTTGCCTTTGCCCATGCCGATGCCGCCATCTCCGTCACCAACCACGGTCAGCGCGGCAAAACCGAGAACACGGCCACCCTTGACCACCTTGGTGACACGGTTGATGGCGACCATTTTTTCGCGCAGTCCGTCGCCCCGCTCTTCGCCGGTCTGCATTTTTGAGGCTTGCATTTTTGCCATGCGAGAGCTCCGTCAGAACTTGAGGCCGGCTTCACGCGCGGCTTCCGCCAGCGCCTTGACACGGCCGTGATATTTGTAGCCCGAGCGGTCGAAAGCCACGTTCTCGACCCCGGCCTTTTTCGCGCGTTCGGCAATCCGCTTGCCGGTAGCGGCAGCAGCGGCAACACTGC
>JAJTHX010000209.1 GCA_021300125.1 Betaproteobacteria bacterium
AACCGGTCATCCACCAGGCCGCCGCCTTGAGCAGGATCGTGACCAATGCCGCCGCAATCGACAGCCAGGCATAGCGGGTCAGCCCGTGCGCGCTCATGGCTTCATCCCCATGAAGATCACAAGTATATGTTTTTATTGACTGTTTTTGACGAGCGCCACCTTGTTCTGGGTCCGCACGTCGAAGCGTTCAACGTTGACGATGATGCGCTCATGCATGCCCTCGCCAATGCACTCCACCGCATCCTCGGCCCAGACCCTGAAGGTGAGCTTACGGCCTTCGACCTTGATCACCTCGGCATGGGCCTTCACCCGCATGCCCACCGGCGTAGCCGCAGTATGGCTGACGTCAAGCCGGGTGCCGACGGTCTGGTGGCCGGCCGGCAGCAGGCCTTCGACCGCATTCAGCGCAGACTCCTCGAGCAGCATCACCAGCACCGGGGTGGCCAGCACCTTGATGCGGCCGCTGCCGACATGGGGCGCGGTGTCGCGCGTGCCGACCATGATTTCGGTGGAGCCCTTGAGTCCGCTGCAGATGGCGCTCAGATCCATGTAGTTTCCTGTCAGGGTCGTCGGGCCGCATTGCGAGCGGCGATGGTGCGATGTTACATTGAATTGAAACACGGCCTGCCCCAAGCCGTTAACCCTGCAATGCCGGAGGAGACCGCGCGATGCGACTGGGATTTTTCACGATGCCGCTGCACCCGGCGCAGCGCGCGCCCGCCGAAACGCTGGCCGAGGACCGCGAGGCGATCATCCTCGCCGACCGCCTCGGCTTTCACGACGCCTTTGTCGGTGAACATCTGACCGAGCCCTCGGAAAACGTCAGCAACAGCTTCATTTTCCTCGCCACGCTGATCCACCATACCCGCAATATCAAACTGGCCACCGGCACTTCAAACCTCTCGCACAGTCACCCGGCGCTGATCGCGGCGCACGCCGCGATGTTCGACCATCTGAGCAATGGCCGCTTCATTTTCGGCGTCAGCCCCGGCGCCCTGCCCTCGGATGCCGAGGCGCTGGGCCTGCTCGACGAGGACCGCAACCGCCTGTTCGCCGAGGCCATCGACGTCATCCTCGAAATCTGGGCGCGCGACGTGCCCTACGACATCGACCTGCCCGGCAACCGCTTCAAGGTGAGCACCGCGCGCACCCGCAACGCCGAAATCGGCCGCGGCGCGATGTACAAGCCCCTGCAGAAGCCGCGCCCCGAAATCGTCGGCACCGTGGTCGCCCCCGGATCGAAAGGCGTCATCGCGATGGGCGAGCGCGACTTCCACCCGCTGTCGGCGAACTTCCTGCTCTCGCAGTACCTGCCTTCTCACTGGCAGAACTACGCCGAGGGCAAACGCCGCGCCGGCCAGGTCGCAGACCCTGCCGACTGGCGCATCGCGCGCACCCTCTTCGTCGCTGACGACGAGCGCACCGCGCGCCGCTATGCGCTGGAGGACGCCGCGAGCCCCTACCGCTACTACTGGGCGCTGCTGCTGAAGAAAATGCTGATCTCGAAACGCCACATCATTTTCAAGACCCGCCCCGAGCAGGACGACCGCGAGCTGACCACCGACTACATGGTCAATCGCCTGGTGATCTGCGGCACGCCGGACAGCGTCGCCGAGCAGATCCTCGAATTGCGCGAGCAGACCGGGGACTTCGGCGAAATCGTCTACGCCGGCATGGACTGGGTGGATCCGGCACTGGCGCGGCGCTCGATGGAACTGATGGCCGAAAAAGTGATGCCGCAGGTCAACCGCGCCATCGGCCGCGGTGCAGCTGCGGCCTGATCAGGACGCGCCGCCATCGCCGAAGCGGTGCGCGAGACAGGGCGGCGATGCATACCCGCAACCCGGATGGCGCGCTTCGAACAGCGCGGCCGCGCGTGCCGCGGCCGCCGCCGGCAAGCAGTGCTGCAGGCCTTGCGGAGTCACCTCGAGGATGCCAGCCTCGGTGACGATGAAATCCATCGGAATGTCGTAATCCTGGGGATGTATGGTGTCGATGCGTGACAGCTCGAAAGCCACGCCGATCTTCAGCGGCTGCGGCGTGATCCAGGCCAGTGTGCGGTCGAAATAGCCGCCGCCGTAGCCCAGACGGTAGCCGCGCGCGTCAAAACCCACCGGCGGCATCAGCACGGCCTGCGGCAGCACCCCGCGCGTACCCTCCGGCACCGGCAGGTCGAATACGCCCTTGCCAGTGGGCACACCGGGCCACCATTCGCGGAACAGCAGCGGCGCCTGCTTCTGCACCACCACCGGCAGCGCGGCCACGGCGCCGCGGTCGCGAAAACAGCGGATCGCGAAGCGGGGATCGAATTCCCCCTGCATCGGCCAGTAAAAGCCGATGCTAAGGCCGCCGAGCAGCGGGAAACCCTCGACCAGGGATTGCGTAATGGCCGCGCTCCAGGCACGGTGCTCGGCCGCAGTCACCGCGGCGCGGCGCCCGATCAGCCCGGCACGCAGGGTCCTGCGCCAGGTTTTCAGATCGGCAGGCTGGTCCATGCGCCAAAGATATCACCGCGGGCATCGGGCCGCAGCCACCCTCCGTGCTAATCTCGGCGCAGTGATGAAGACCGTTTGCGCAGCGCTGCTGTTACTCTCCGGCATTGCACTGGTGCCTGACGCGGCGCGGGCTTCGCCCGCCGAGCACTACACGCGATTTTGCGCGCTGTGCCACCTGCCCGGTATCCACGGCGCGCCGCAGGTCGGCCGCCAGCAGGACTGGCTGCCGCGGCTCAAACCGGGCCTGAAGATGGTCTATCGCAACGCCATTGAAGGCATGCCTAACACCGCGATGCTCGCGCGCGGCGGCGCAAGCCTGAGCAAGTCCGAGGTGCGCGCGGTGGTCGACTACATGCTCTCCGCCAGC
>JAJTHX010000112.1 GCA_021300125.1 Betaproteobacteria bacterium
CGCGTCTGCGTCGAGGTCGAAAAGGAAGACCTGCCGCAGCAGGAGCGCCGCGGCCGTCCCGGCCAGACCGATGTCGAAAACGCGATTGCCCGCGCCACCGCATTTACTGCATCCGGCCTGCCGATCAAGGCAGTGGCGGCGCTGACCCAGAGCGGCCGCACCGCGCTGCTGATGTCGCGCATGGCCCTGGCGGTGCCGATCTATGCCATGAGTTCGGTGGTCGAGACCCGCCGCCGCGTGACCCTGTTCCGCGGCGTGCATCCGGTGCGCTTCAAGGGTGCGCGCAAACCCGAGAAGGCGCTGGCCATGGCCGAGGACGAACTGCTCAAGCGCGGCGTGGTGCAGAACGGCGACCTCATCGTGCTCACCATCGGCGAACCTTTCGGCCGCGCCGGCGGCACCAACACCATGAAAATCGTCCGCGTCGGCGAGCACCGGAAGCGCTGAGCGCCACGAGCATGCGCGAGTACAATAACGCCCCGATTTCCTTCTTTCTCAATTCAAGAACCGCAGGAGTCCCCCATGTCCAGCCATAACCTCGCCGCCATCGCCAAGGCCATGGTCGCCCCCGGCAAAGGCATCCTCGCCGCCGACGAAAGCACCGGCACCATCGGCAAGCGTTTCGACAGCATCAACGTCGAAAACACCGAGGAAAACCGCCGCGCCTACCGCGACATGCTGTTCGCCACCAGGGGCATCGGCGAGCACATCAGCGGCGTGATCCTCTACGACGAGACCCTGCGCCAGAAAGCCGCCAACGGCACGCCCTTCGTCGACGTGCTGAACAAGGCCGGCGTGCTGCCCGGGATCAAGGTCGATGCTGGCGCCAAGCCGCTGGCCTTCTGCCCGGGCGAGACCATCACCGAAGGCCTCGACAACCTGCCCAAGCGCTGTGCCGAATACGTCAAGCTCGGTGCCAAGTTTGCCAAATGGCGCGCGGTGATCGACATCGGCCGCGACATGCCCAGCTCGACCTGCATCGCCGCCAATGCCCACGCGCTCGCCCGTTACGCCGCGATCTGCCAGGAAGCCGGCCTGGTGCCGATCGTCGAACCCGAAGTGCTGATGGACGGCGACCACGACATCAACCGCTGCGAGGAAGTCACCGAATGGACGCTCAATGCGGTCTACGACGCGCTGTACATGAACCGTGTCGTGCTCGAGCACACGGTGCTCAAGCCCTCGATGGTGATCTCCGGCAAGAAATGCGCGAAACAGGCGCCGGTGGATGAAGTGGCTGCCCGCACGGTGCGGGTGCTCAAGCGGACGGTGCCTGCCGCGGCCGCCGGCATCGCCTTCCTGTCCGGTGGCCAGAGCGACGAAGTGGCCACCGCCCACCTGCATTCGATGAACGCCCAGTTCAAGGGTGAGCTGCCCTGGCCGCTGTCCTTTTCCTACGGCCGCGCGCTGCAGCAGGCCTCGCTCAAGGCCTGGAAGGGCCACCGCGCGAACGTGCCGGCGGCACAGGCGGCGCTGGCGCATCGCGCCCGGATGAACGGTCTGGCCGCACTGGGCCGCTATTCAGCCACCTTCGAGAATAAATAATCAATAAAATCAATAACTTATAAACAATAAGTTAGCGCTCGCTCCATGACCCGGCTACCGGTTTCGATCATTACCGGGTTTTTGGGCAGCGGCAAAACCACGCTGCTCAACCGGCTGTTGCAGGACCCGGCCATGGCCGGCGCGGCGGTGATCATCAACGAGTTCGGCGAGATCGGACTCGACCACCTGCTGATCGCCACACCCAACGAAAACACCGTCCTGCTGTCCAGCGGCTGCATCTGCTGCACCGTACGCGGCGACCTCGTCGACACCCTGCGCGGGCTCGACCGCAGCCGGGGCAAGGACCTGCCGCCCTTCGACCGCGTGCTGATCGAAACCACCGGCCTCGCCGATCCGGTGCCGATCGTGCAAAGTGTGGTCATTGATGAAGAGCTGGCGCCCAAGTACGCGCTGGACAGCGTGATCACGCTGGTCGATGCGGTCAACGGCAGCGCCCAGCTCGACACCCAGCCCGAATCGCGCAAGCAGGCCGCCGTCGCCGACCGCCTGCTGATCACCAAGACCGACCTTGCCGATGCCGCCACCGTGACCGCGCTCACAGCGCGGCTGGCAGCGATGAATCCTGCCGCCGAGTGCAGCACGGTGACCCATGGCGTCATTGATGCCGGCGTGCTGTTCGGTGCCGGCCTTGATCCCGCGGCACGCGGTGAACGCGTGCGCGGCTGGCTGCGCGAGGAAGCCTATCGTCCGGTCGGAACGGCGGCCGGTCGCCATGACGACGGCATCCGCAGCTACAGCCTCGCCCTGGACCAGACCGTCACCCGCGCCGGCCTCAGCGCCTGGCTCACCGGCATCACCTCGCTGTGCGGCGCCGAAATGCTGCGCATGAAAGGCCTGCTCAATGTCGAGGGCCAGCCGGTGGCAGTGCATGCGGTGCAGACGCTGATCCACGAACCGGTGACGCTTGCGCAATGGCCCGACGACGATCGCCGCTCCAGGCTGGTGTTCATCGTGCGCGGCATGGACCGCGCCGCGATCGAGTCCACGCTGGGCCTGCTCGGCTGGGCGTCGAACGCCCTGCGCGGCGGCGTGCCGCGGCCCGATCCCCAGGCCTATGCGCGCTTTCTGGCCACGATGGCCGGATCACGCTGAGCGCAGCGCCGGCTACGCCTCAGACTTCGCTGGCTCATCGGTGTCAGTTGTGCAGCTTGCGAAGAATCTCGATGGCGTCAACCCGCCCGGGCCGCTCCATGGTCTCACGGTGCCCGATCAAGGTTTCAGTCCGGTCGGTCAACTCCAGCATCATCAGCGCTGCGGCAACCGGACTGTCCTTTCCGATGGATTCCAAAATGCTGTCAAGGCCGGCTGCAGCGAGCCTTGTCCATCACAGTTTTGCAAGCTTGCCACCCCCTTTTTCTGCTGCGCATTGTCGATGAAATGGCCGGCCTCCGCCTGCCGTTCGCCTTTACTGATCGCGGTACTCTGCCACTGATTCAATTCAGGGAACTGCCGGACCGCCCCGATGGCCAGTGCAGAGCGGCTGCGCAGGTCAATCAATACGGAGTTGTGGTCGCAAGGCTCTGGAAACAGAGCCGGGCTTGTCTGTTAGACTGAATAAAAAAAAGGTGGCGCGGTAAATGAAAAATCCGGTTTGCCCCCTGTCATGTGCCTATCACCCCATCCACACGCCTGTTAGATAACCGCAAATGAAGCGTTTTATTGGTATGTTCCACGCCCTGCCGCTGCTGATGGTTTTGGCCATCGTGAATGCCAGCTGGGCGTTTGAGGTCCGACTGCCAGTTGGTGGCGTCGAGCGCCGGGCGATCATCGTGAATCCTCCATCAGAGGGACTCAAACGCCCTGCGGTTTTGGTCCTGCATGGGGGGAACGGCAGCGCGGAAAGTCAGCGTCAAAGAACAGGCTTCGATCAGGTGGCATTTCGCGAAGGGTTCATGGTCGTATACCCTGAAGGAACGCCTTGGGGAGGTGGCCGGCACGCGTGGAACACCGGATATCTTCAGCGCCGCCAGGTCGGCCATGCCGATGACATTGGGTTCCTTGACGCACTGATCGAGTTGCTCGTTGACCGGCACGGTGCAGATCCCGCGCGGATCTACATGACAGGTGGTTCCAACGGCGGCATGATGACCTTTGTCTACGGTGTCAAGCGCGCGGATCGACTGGCTGCCATCGCGCCTGTTGTTGGCGCCATGTTCAGCTTTGTGGATCAACCGTCCCGACCCTTGCCGATCCTGATGATCAACGGGGCAGCGGATGCCGAGGTTCCAATTGAAGGTGGCATGAGCCGTAATCAAGTCGTCAGATCAGCACAGGCCGCCCCTTTCAAGCCGCTCAATCAGACGGTCAGTTTCTGGGTGACGGCTAACCGCTCGCGTGCAACACCCCTCGTGGAAATTCAAGGAACGATCACGACCCGAACCTATACTGCTTCAACGGGCGGTGCAGTCACAATCTCGCTCGTCGACGCAGTGGGCGGCCATGGCTGGCCGGGAACCGACCCGCGACGTCCAGGCAACACACCGATACAGGGATTCCAGGGCGCTGAAAGGATCTGGCTGTTTTTCAAAGAGCATCAACGGCA
>JAJTHX010000410.1 GCA_021300125.1 Betaproteobacteria bacterium
ACCACGTTGCCGATCACGAACACGTCGGGCTTCAGCTCGATCTGCTCGGGCTTGAAGCCCTCGATCAGTGCAATGCCCTGGTCCTCAAGCTGGGTGCTCATCGGCGGATAGACATTCGCATCGCAGCCGGTGACCTTGTGGCCGGCCTCGCGCGCGAGCACGGCGAGCCCGCCCATGAAGGTGCCGCAGATGCCGAGGATGTGGATGTGCATGATGGGGAGCGAGGATATCAGAGCAGTGCGCAGTGATGGATGAGGACAGATGCGCGCGGTCAGCTGAATAGCACCAGCCCCCCGCCCGATCCTGCCCGGCTCAAGTCTTGAACATGAAATAAACCGCGCCCACCAAGCACAGCCCCGCATACAGGTCATTCATCTTCAGCCCCTGGCCCATGTAGAGCACGGCGAAGGGCACGAACACGGTGAGCGTGATCACCTCCTGCAGGATTTTCAGCTGGCCGAGGCTCAGCGTGGTGTGGCCAATCCGGTTGGCCGGCACCTGCAGCAGGTACTCGAACAGCGCGATGCCCCAGGAGACCAGGGCGGCGATCCACCACGGCGAGCTGTTGAGGTGCTTGAGGTGGCCGTACCAGGCGAAGGTCATGAACACATTGGAGGCGGTGAGCAGCAGCACCGTGGTCAGCAACGGCGGCAACGAGGTCATATGCAAGCCCTTGTTTTAATTCATTAATTTTTAAGGCCCCGATTGTATCGGATTCGCCTGCACCTATAATCGCGCCATGCCCGCCACGCCACCCGCAGCCGTGCCGCTCACCGTCATCACCGGACTTGATGCCGCGGCCAAGGCGCGCGTGGCGCAGGCGCTGCTCGCCCGCGGCGGCATCGACTGGGCCCTGCTCGACAACGACGGCGGCGCGGCCGCGGCGCTGGCGGGGACGCACCCCGCGGCACTCAGCAGCGGCTGCGCCTGCTGCAGCGGCCAGGTGATGCTGCACGCGGCGCTGGTGCAACTGCTCAGGCAGCACCGGCCGCGGCAAATCCTGCTGGTGGCAGCCGCGGCGGCCGAGCCTCAGGCCCTGCGTCGCGCCCTGGCTCAGGGCGAGGCCATGCGGGCCTGGCGTGTGGCGCGGATGCTGTGCGTGTTCGACAGCGGGATCACGGCGGAACTCGGCGATGCCGCGCGCCGCCTGTGGCAGGACCAGCGCGAAGCCGCGGATGCGGTGATCGGCTGTGGCGCGGCAACCCCGCCGGCCACCATCGTGGCTCAGCTCGATGCCGCGTTGATGTCCGGAGTGTAATCCGGGGTGTAATCCGCGCTGAACGCGAGCTCGCGGCGGATCGCCTCGTACCGCGCCATCAGGTCGGCGCTGTCGCGGCCGCCGAGATTGAGCACGGCATAGCGGTGGCTGCCCAGCCACTTCATTTCGCGCGCGAGGCTGGCGCCGCGCTTCAGGTACAGCATCAGCCGCGCGTCCGGATGGCGGCGATGCATGTCGGCGATCTGCGCCGCGCTCGGCAGCACGGATGGCGCGCGGCCGTCGAAGCGGCGCATCACGAAACTCGCCGCGGCGCGAAACTCTCCTGCGCCCTCACTCACGCGCGGCGCACGCCCGGTCGCCAGCTCGAGCAGCATGCGGTACGGATCACAGCCATCGACGCGGCGGTAGAGATTGACGATCTGCGAGGCCATGCGCGGATTGACTTCGATCACCGACAGGCGGCCGCTCGCCGGATCGAGCATCAGCTCGATGTTGAAAAACCCGTGCCCGAGTCCGAGCGCGCCGATCACCTGCCGCACCAGCACGGCCACGCGCCGGCGCGTGGCGACATCGAGCTGCGAGGGATACTCGAAGCGCATGAAGGCATGGGTGCCCGGATACATCACCTCGTCGACGATGCCGAGCAGATGCACGCAGCCGCGGTCGACAACGCCATCGACGTTGAGCTGCACACCATAGAGCACCTGCTCCGCGATCATCGCCCGCGCGCCGAGCGTGAAGGGCGTGTATTCGGCCATCAGGTCGTCGAAGGGCCGCACCAGGCGGCCGAGGATCAGCCGTTCCAGCGGCGAGAAGTCGAGCAGCGTGCACAGCCCGGCCAGGCTGTCCACACGGCGCGCAAGCACCGAGTAGGTGGCCTTCACCGGCTTCACGAAACAGGGAAAACCCATCGCCGGCGCCTGCAGCGGGGCGTCATAAGGCAGCGCCTCGAAGGCCGGCGTCGCCTCCGGCAGCACGCGCTGCAGCAGGCAGCGCGCGTAGTACTTGTGCTGGGCGGCGATGATCGCCGCAGGATCGGCGCCGGGCAGGTTCAGGCGCTGCGCCAGCACCGCGGCAATCAGCGCGCCGAAATGCTCGTTGTTGCTGACCACGCCGTCAATGCGGCCGCGGTAGCGGCGCACCAGGCGCTCGATGAAACGGCGCACGTCAAAGGCGAGCAGGCGCGCGTTTTCCGGAAAACGGAACAGGTCGAAGCCTTCGTAATGGAAGCGGTAACCCTCGCCCTGCAGACGGCCGAGTTCGAGGCGGTCCCAGTCCTTCGGAAACAACACCAGTATGCGTGCGCGGTCCATGCCCATCTTGGTCGGTGCGTTCAGCCAGTCCTGACAACAGCGGCCGCAGGCCGCCTATTCCGCTGGCGCCGTCACGCGCGAGTTGCCCCGTCCGGCATCACGGCCGCAATAACTCCAAAAAAATAATTCAATTGAAACAAATACTTACAGATCAATATCGGGCAGGCTTGCGGAGCGCGAACCCGGCAGCGGCGGATTGTCCAGCGCACGATAGGTGAACACCGGCGAGAACTTGGTGCGATCGCTGCGATTGGCACCCGCGGCATGCAGCAGCCTGCAATGGAAAAACAGCACGTCCCCCGGCTCGAGTTCGACATCGACCTTGCCGGCGAGCAGCGCCTGGTTCTGCGCGAGATCGGTGCGCAGGAACTGCGCCGCATCAAGACTTTCGGCGGCGAACTCCATGCGATGGCTGCCCGGAATCACCAGCAGCCCGCCGTTGCCGGCGTGCTCCCTCCCCAGCGCAAACCACACCGACACCAGCTCCGGGCGCGCATACGACCAGTAACGGATGTCGCGATGCCACAGTGTCTGGCTGCCGTATTGCGGATGCTTGGTCATCACGCAGTTGTGATGGGCCTGCGCCAGCACCACCGCCGGACCCAGCAGCTGGCGCAGCCGGATCGCCACCGCAGGTGCGGTGGCGGCCTCGCGGAACACCGGGTCGCGTGCGCAGGCCTGGAGCAGCCGGCGCACGGTTTGGCCGCCCGGGGCATCCAGCGAGGGGGGCGCGCCGGGATAACGCAACTCGGCCTCATACTCGAGCGGCTGCCGCAGCGCGGCGAGGTCGCGTTCGGCGGCG
>JAJTHX010000242.1 GCA_021300125.1 Betaproteobacteria bacterium
CGATTTCCGGCGCCGGTGTCTCGGAAAGCCGCATGGGCTGGGCCGACCGCGGCGTGATGACCTTCGAGGAAAACCTCAACAACGCGCGCCGGCTCGCCGACTGTTCAGACCTGCTCCTGCGCGCCGATGCCGACACTGGCTACGGCAACGCGATGACCGTGCACTTCGTGGTGCGCGCCTTCGAGAAGGCCGGCGTCGCCGCGCTGATGATCGAGGACCAGGTCTGGCCCAAGCGCTGCGGCCACATGGCCGGCAAGTCCTGCATTCCCGCCGAGGAGATGGTGCAGAAGGTCAAGGCCGCGGTGGACGCGCGCCGCGACAATGATTTTGTGATTGTGTCGCGCACCGATGCCGCCGGTCCGCATGGCGTGGATGAGGCCATCCGCCGCCTCAACCTGTATGCCGAGGCCGGCGCCGACGTGATGTACGCCGACGCCCTGCTGTCGAAGGAGGACATCGCCAAGGTCGCGAAAAACGTGCCGAAGCCACTGATTGTCAACATGGGCCTCGGCATGCGTCCGCGCAAGACCACGCCGCTGATGTCGCCGAAACAGCTGCAGGACATAGGTGTGGGCGGAGTCAGTTACCCGCGCCTGCTCACCACCGCCGCGCTGCGCGGCATGATGAATGCGCTGGACGTGTTCAAGAGCGAAATCGTCGAGCAGAACAAGGTGGTCGAGCGCACCGACCTGCAGGTCGGCTTCGAGGAACTGAACGACCTGATGGGCATGAAATTCCTCGACGAGCTGGAAGAGAAATACAAGGGCGGCTGATTTTTCCGGGAGCGTGCAATGGGCATGACCATCGCAGAAAAGATCCTCGCCGCCAAAAGCGGCCGCAAGGCCGTGGTGCCGGGAGACGTGGTCACGGTGGACGTGGATACCGTGATCCTGTTCGACAACAACTTCATGCCGACCAACTGGCGTGACATCCTGAAGATCGCCGATCCGGAGAAGATCGTCGTCACCTTCGACCACCGCGTGCCCGCGCCGACGCAGCAGGCCGCGGCGGCCCAGGTCACCGGGCGCGCCTTTGTCAGGAAATTCGGCATCAAGCGTTTTCATGATGTCGGCCACAACCAGGGCATCAGTCACCAGCTGGTCGCCGACTACGGCTACGCGCTGCCGGGTTCGGTGCTGCTGTGCAGTGACTCCCACACCTGCAGCGCCGGGGTGTTCAACTGCCTTGCGCGCGGCGTTGGCGGCCCCGACATCATCTACGCCGCGATCAAGGGCCAGACCTGGTTCCGCTGCGGCGAGACCGTGCGCTATGAATTGACCGGCAGCCTGCCGGAGGCGGTCACCGCGAAGGATGCCTTCCTGCAGATCGCCGGCGTGCATGGCGCACACGCGACGATGAACGTCGAATACGGCGGCCCCGGCGTGGCCTCGCTGTCGATCAATGCGCGCAAGACGCTGACCGCGATGTCGGCTGAACTCTCCGCCGAATTCGCCACCTTCGAGGCCGATGATGCGCTGGCCGACTGGATCCGCGCGCGCAATCCGGCGCCATGGTCGCCGGTGCGGCCCGATGCCGACGCGAAGTACCACGCGGTGCGCAAGGTCGATCTGTCGGCGCTGGCGCCGCTGGTGGCTCGGCCCGACAGCGTGGTCAACAACTCGCAGCCGGTGGGTGAGGCCGCCGGCACGCGCATCCACCAGGCCTATATCGGCTCCTGTGCCAACGGCACCCAGGACGATATCGAACTGGCGGCAAGGGTGGTCAAGGGCCGCCGTGTGGCCAGTGGCGTGCGCTTCATCGTCATCCCGGCCTCGCAGGTGGTGTACCGGGACACCCTGGCCAGCGGTGCAATCCAGACCCTGGTCGAGGCCGGCGCGATGATTGCCCCGCCGACCTGCGGCGCCTGCGGCGGCGGCCACATGGGCGTACTCGGTCCCGAGGAAGTGTGCATCACGTCCAGCACGCGCAACTTCAAGGGTCGCATGGGTGATCCCAGTTCACAGGTGTGGATGGCATCGCCGGCGACGGTGGCCGCCTCTGCGCTGACCGGCACCATCACCGATCCGCGGGATTTTTTGAATTAAAGATCAAGGTCAATTTACAGGATGGACAGGATTGCCAGGATAAAACCCGTTAATTGATGTGCCGATTGAGATTGTTTTCGGTTTTTATCCTGCATTTCCTGTTCATCCTGTTAAATAGTTTTTCTTTGTAAGGTTTGAGTCATGAACTTCAAAGCGCGCGTGTGGATCGTCGGCGACAACATCAACACCGACCTGATCCTGCCCAACAAGGCCTTCTACCTCACGCACGAGGAGCAGGCCCAGTACGTGTTCCATGCCAACCGGCCGGGCTGGGCGCAGCAGGTGCAGAAGGGCGACATCCTGATCGGCGGGCACAACTTCGGCATGGGTTCCAGCCGTGCTGCGGCACGTTCACTGAAGAATCTCGGCCTCGCCTGCCTGATCGCGGAATCGCTGAACGGCCTGTTCCTGCGCAACTGCGTGAACTTTGCATTTCCGGCGCTGGAGTGTCCGGGCGTCCACGCTGCCTTCACGGAAGGCGAAATCGCCGAAGTGGATTTCGAGGCGGCCACGGTGCGCAACGCAACACGCGGAGCCGCGCTGAAGGGCAAGCCCCTGCCGCCGTCACTGATGGCGCTGGTGCAGGCCGGCGGGGTTTACCAGTTGCTCGAGCAGGAAGGCCTGATTGCCCCCAAGGCCTGAAAAAATAATCAACAAAAACAAATAGTTACTGATTTTATCAGTAAGCGGCCACCGCGCCGTCGCTGCGCGGATCCGCGCCACCTTCAAGCAAGCCGTCGGCATGCCGGATGATCATCCCTGCATGACCGACGGTTTCATCGTACGCACCGATGATTTCGACATCGTGTCCGCGCTGGCTCAGTTCACGCACCACGCCCGCATCAAAGCGTGACTCCAGTTTCAGGGATTCACTGGGCTTGCCCCAGGTGCGGCCGAGCAGCCAGCGCGGCGCACTCACCGTGGCCTGCGGAGAAAGACCGTGGGCAATGGCCCGGCTGAAAATCGCGCACTGGGTCTGCGGCTGCCCGTCACCGCCCATCGTGCCGTAGACCACCGTGCGTCCGTCGGACAGGCGGGCCAGCGCAGGATTCAGCGTGTGAAACGGCTTGCGGCCGGGTTCAAGCGCATTCAAGGCCGCGGGGTCCAGCGAAAAGCTGCAGCCGCGGTTCTGCCAGTTGACGCCGGAGGCCGGCAGCACGATGCCGGATCCGAACTCGTGATAGATGCTCTGGATGAACGAGACCGCGCGCCCGGCACCATCAATCACGCCCATCCAGATCGTGTCGCCCGCCTGCGTGTTTCCGCCCCAGGGTTCAGCACGGCGGGGATCAATGCGTTGGGCCAGTTCTTTCACATGCGCAGACTTGAGCAGATCCTGTGCGGAGACTTTCATGTAGCGCGGATCGGTCACGTAACGGTCACGCACGCGGAAAGCCTGCTTGGTCGCCTCGACGCAAAGATGCACATGGTCCGCGCTGCCCTGCGGTACTGCTGCAATATCCAGCGCGTCGAGAATGCCGACGATCAGCAGGGAGATCACGCCCTGAGTCGGCGGCGTCATGTTGTATACCGTGCCTGCGGAATGCGGCAGTGCCAGCGGATCCACAAGCTGTGCGCGGTGAGCGGCAAGATCCTTCGCGGTCAGCGGACTGCCGGACCGCGCCAGATCTTCAGCCATCGATTGTGCGAGTTCGCCCCGATAAAAGTCTGCGGTTCCGGCGCGCGCAATGCGTTCCAGGGTATCCGCCAGCCGCCCCTGAAAGAAGCGGCTGCCGGCCGCCGGGGATGCGCCGCCGACCAGGAAGGTTTCGGAGAACCCCGGCTGCGACTGCAGTTCGGGAAGCTTGGCCGCGGTCAGCGCTGACTGGCTCACGGTCACCGGGATGCCGTGCCGTGCGTAATAGATCGCGTCGTCCAGCAAACGCGACAGGGGCAGCTTTCCGCCGAGGGCCTTGCGCGAGAGTTCATGCGCGGCGCCCCAGCCGGAAACGGTACCGGCGACCGTATTCGCTGCGACACCGCCGCGGTGGGGGATGGCCTCGCGGTGACCGCGTTGCGCATACCAGTGGCGCGTGGCACTCGCCGCTGCCGCACCGCAGGCATCAATGGCGCCCGGCGCCTCGCCCGGCACATGCAGCAGCCAGAAGCTGTCCCCGCCGATCGAATTCATGTGCGGGTACACCACGGCGATCGTCGCTGCAGCGGCAATCATGGCCTCGATCGCATTGCCGCCTTCGCGCAGCACGGCCAGTGCGGATTGCGAAGCGAGCGAATGCGGCGCGACCGCCATGCCGCGCAGGCCGCGGCTTGAGTTGATCATTCCGGATCTCCGGTTCTGGCCGCGACCTGATTGCCCGGGCGGACTGCTATCCGGCGGCCACGATCAGTTGGCCCAGCCGATCGCGGTCGGCAGCCAGGTCGCGATCGCGGGAAACGTGAGCACCAGTGCCGCAGCTGCCATCTGAATCCAGATGAACGGCCACACGCCGCGATAGATGTCGTTGGTCGCGACGCTGGGTGGTGCGACCCCGCGCAGGAAAAACAGCGACCAGCCGACGGGCGGTGTCAGGAACGAGGTCTGCATGACGATGCAGATGATGGCCGCCAGCCAGACCAGATCCACGCCCTGCGCGACGAAGTAGGGAATGAACAGCGGCAGCACGATGTAGCTGATCTCGACCCATTCGAGCAGGATGCCGGCGACGAACAGCACCGCGATGAAGAACAGGATGTCGGCGGTGGTGCCGCCGGGGATCAGCGCGAACACATCCTGGATCAGCCGCTCGCCACCAAGTCCGCGGAACGCCAGGCTGAAGGCCTGCGCGGTCATGATCACGAAGAAGATCATCGCGCTCGTCTTCAGCGTTTCGAGGCAGGTTTCCTTCAGCACGCGGCGGTCGAGCTTGCCGCTGCCGGCGACGATGACCAGGCTGCCCAGTGCGCCGATCGCCGCGGCCTCCGTGGGGGCGGCCACGCCGGCCATGATCGAGCCCAGTACCGCCAGCACCAGGCCGAGCGCGGGCGCCACGCCCTTGATCAGGCGTACCCACAACTCACGGCGCGACAGCGCGGCGCGTTCGCTGACCGGAATCGGCGGCGCCTTGTCCGGCTTGAGGAACGCGTAGACGAGGATGTAGACGATGTACAGCCCGGCCAGCATCAACCCCGGCACCAGTGCCGCAGCGAACAGCGTGCCCACCGAGACGTTGAGGATCTCGCCGAGCAGGATCAGCACCAGGCTCGGCGGGATGATCTGGCCCAGCGTGCCGCTGGCGCAGATGGTGCCGCAGGCCAGTCCCTTGTCGTAGTTGTACTTGAGCAGCGTGGGCAGCGCGATCATGCCCAGCAGCACGATGGTTGCGCCGACGATGCCGGTGGTCGCACCCATGATGACGCCAAACACGATGATGCCCACCGCCATGCCGCCGCGCAGGTTGCCCGCCACGTGGCCGATCATCTCCAGCATGTCGTTGGCCAGTCGCGACTTCTCCAGCATGACGCCCATGAAGACGAACATCGGCAGCGCCAGCAGCGAGTAGTCGGTGGCCACGCCGTAGATGCGCGCCGGCAGCAGGTTGAACAGTCCCGGCCCGAAGCCGATCAGGCCGAACACGACGCCTGAGGCGGCCGCCGCGTAGGCCACCGGAATGCCGGCAAGCAGCAGCCCGACGAACGAGACCAGCAGCAGGATCGGCAGCAGTTCACTGCCCATGGCTGCCTCCCGGTTCATGGCGCGCCAACTGCGGACGCGCTAGTTGAGCACCGCAGCGGATCACGGTGCCGATGGCCACCAGCGCGAGCAGGGCGTAGCCCACGATCACCAGCGACTTGACTATCCATCGCATCGGCAGGCCGCCGGGATCCGGCGAGACTTCGCCCACTGCGAATGAGTGCATGGCGAAGCGCCAGCCGAGCACGCAGATGAACAGCGAGAACGGCAGCATCACCAGCAGCGCGGTGCCGAAGTCCATCCACAGCTTGGTGCGTTCCGAGAAGTTCTGGTGGAACATGTCCACCCGCACCGGCACGCCGCGCAGCTGCATGTACGACAGGCCGAGGAAGGCGATCAGCGCCAGCAGGTGCCATTCAAGCTCCTGCAGCCAGATGGTGCTGACGTTGAAGAAGTAGCGGCCGAGCGTGTTGCCGCTGATCAGCAGCACCATGGCCAGAGTGACCGCGGCGGCGAACCAGCCGATGCGATCGATCAGCGCGTCGATCGCGTCAGCCGTCTTGATAAGGATTTTCATGGGTAATCGCGTGCCGGGACGGCGCGCCCCTCTGGCGCGATCGCCCCGGCCGGAGACCGTGGCGATCGCGCAGGGTTACG
>JAJTHX010000118.1 GCA_021300125.1 Betaproteobacteria bacterium
GATATCTTCTGGCTGTGGCGAAATCGGCAACAGCGTGTCCGGCGTCAGTTCGCCAAGCTCCGTCGTACGGGAGGCCCGGGCACGGTCCAGCTCCTTCAAGCCCAACTGTTTCACCGCCATCTTCGAACGCTGCCACAGTTCGCGTTTGACCCGCGCCTTGTCCCAGCCCTCGCCGCGAAAAATCTCGGCGTGTTCGCTGCCGAGGATCAGCCACGGCTCGCCGCCATGCACATATTCATTGCTCGGCGGATGGATCATCGTTTCGGCAATCACCCGCGCCAGTTCGTCGGCGGCCTTGGCATGGGTGTTCATGTTCATCGTGCCTTCGGCGCCGACCACGGTCACCGTGCTGTCGCCGGCGGCAAAACCGCGCTCGACATGCAGCGGCTGCCAGGGGTGATCGACTTCGTTCTCGGCACAGCAGAAGGTGAACTTGCCCGGCTGGCCATGGGTGGCGCGATCCATCTCTCCCGGGAGTGCGCCACCGATATTCTGCAGGATCAGCCGCATCGCGCGACCCAGCGTGGCATTGGCCCAGTCGCCCTGGCCGATGCAGTTGAAGCCGGCGTTGACGCCCAGTCTGGCTGCAATCGGACCGTTGATGACCAGCCACACCGCCACCGGATTGGTGGTGGCCTGGATCGCCTGCAGGTTGAACGCCGGATCAGCCACCGCCTCGGTCGCGGCAATCAGCACCGGCAGTGCTTCGGGGTCGCAGCCCGCCATCACCGCATTGACTGCGATGCGCTCCACGGTTGCCGCGCCAAAGGCCGGGGCCACGCGCGCGACCAGCGCATGGCGCCCGCGCTGCGTGTGCTCAAGCATGCGCTCCACCCGCGCCGCGGTAGGCGGCATGATGGGCAGGCCATCACCCCAGCGGCGCTCCCGGTACAGGCGGTTGATCGCGTCAAGGTCGTCGGGCGCCTCGATCATGGTCGCGGCATCGGGTGTTGCGGATACGGTCATGATTGGTCTCCGGCCAGCAGTCTTGCGATGTCAGCCACACACTGCTCGGCGATTCTGCGCACCTCGTCGCGAGCGCGGCCACCGAAGGGATGCGGAATGATCGCTATGGGCAGCGCCGCATGGCCCAGGGCGCGCGCCTGCGCTCGGCCCAGCGTCTCAAAGGCAGTGGAACAGACGGTCAGCGCGGCCTTGCCCTGCCTGGTCACTTCGATGCTGTCGTGGACACTCCACGACGAACAGGAGCCTCAGTCGCCGGAACCGGCGATGACCACATCACATTCCGCGCTGAGCGCGGCAATCACCGCGGGATCTGCCGGGATCGAAGCCGAAGTCTTGCGCCGCTTCACCACGCGCGCCACGCCGTGGCGGCTTTGCAACAGCTCGGCGAGGTCATTCACGAGGTGGTGGAAATTGGGCTTGGCGTTGTCGATGAAACCGACCACGGCGCCGGCCAACTGCAGCCCCGGCCTTGCGGCTTTCGCTGCAGCGTCACCGCGCGGGGCGGTCGGATCGTAGAGACGTAGGGTTGTGCTCATCGCGGGTTTATTCATAAGTAATTGTTTTAATTGAATATTTTATTCGAGCCGGATATTCGCCTGCTGCACCAGCGCGACCCAGGTCTTGATCTCGCTGGCAATAAAAGCCTGCAGTTCCTGCGGCGTGCCGCCGATCGGTGTCGCGCCCATCGCCAGCAACTGCTCACGCAGCTGCGGCGCGGCGAGTGCGCGCACGGTTTCGCCATGCACACGCTGGATGATCGGCTGCGGTGTGCGTGCCGGCGCGAGCAGCGCGTACCACAGCGTCGACTGGTAACCGGGCACGGTCTCGGCCAGTGCCGGCACGTCGGGATAGGCCGGCGAGCGTTTCAGGCTGGTCATTGCCAGTGCGCGCAGCCGACCCGCTTTCACATGCGGCATGGACGGTAATGGGCTGGTACAGATGAACGGCACCTGGCCCGACACCACATCGACCAGCGCCGGTCCCGCGCCCTTGTACGGAATGTGCGTGAAACGCACGCCGGCCAGCGACTGCAGCAGCTCCACCGACATGTGGCCGCCGGTTCCGGGGCCCGATGACGCGTAGTTGATCCTGCCCGGCTGCGCCTTCGCCGCGGCAATCAGTTCGCTGATGTTTGAGACCTTCAGATTGGGGTGCGCGACAAACACCAGCGGTGATTCACCGACCAGGCTGATCGGCGCAAAATCACGCAGCGTGTCGTAGGGCAGGTTCTTGCGCAGCGCCGGATTGATCGAGTGCGTGGCGCTGGCGAGGAACAGCGTGTAGCCATCGGCCGGCGCACCGGCAGTAATCTGCGTGGCAATGACCTGCCCGCCGCCACCGCGGTTGTCATTGACCACCTGCTGGCCGAAAGCCTGCGACAGGCTGTTCGCCAGCAGGCGGCCAACGATGTCTCCGGCACCGCCGGGTGGATAGGGAATGATCAGGCGGATCGGGCGCTGCGGCCATGGCGCCTGCGCGGCAGTCGCCATCGCCGGTGCCAGCGCCACCACAGCCAGAATCAGGTGGATGGTTCTCGTCAGGCCATTCATCGCCGCCTCCTCACATTCTTGTGCCATCGATGTTACTCCCGGCCGCATGCCGCGGCAGCCGCACCGTTACGATATGGACTGCACGGGTTAAACTGCGCAGCCCGTCCTGCAACCCACAGCCCAAAGCGGAGTGTTTCCATGAGCGCCTACCCCAACCACACCAAACAGCAGCTCGCTGCCGGCAAGCTCGCCATCGGCATGGGCCTGCGCCTCGCGCGCACGGTGGATATCGCCACCATCGGCAAGACCTGCGGCTACGACTGGCTGTTCATCGACATGGAACACAACTCGATGGACGTCGATACTGCGGCGCAGATCTCGATGGCCTCGCTGGCCGTGGGCATCACGCCGATCGTGCGCGTGCCGGGCAAGGAACACCACCACGCCTCGCGCCTGCTCGACGCCGGTGCGCAGGGCATCGTGGTGCCGCATGTGGACACCATCGAGGAAGCCCAGCGCGCGGTCGCCCATTGCAAATATCCGCCCGTGGGCCACCGTTCGGTGATGGGCGTTCTGCCGCAGTTCGGCTACCGCGGACTGCCGGTGGCGGAATCGACCCCGCTCGCCAACGCCCAGACGATGGTGGTGATCATGCTCGAAACGCCGGAGGCCATCGCCAGGGCCGATGAATTCGCCGCAGTGCCCGGTGTTGATTCGATCCTGATCGGCACCAACGACCTCTGCGCCGAGATGGGCATCCCCGGCCAGTTCAACGACCCGCGCATCGAAGAGGCCTATCGCAAGATCATTGCCGCCTGCCGCAAGAACAACATCCACCCCGGCATGGGCGGCGTGTATGAGCCCAAACTGTTGGAAAAATTCATCGGCATGGGCATGCGCTTCATCCTCGCCGGCGGCGACATGGGCTTCCTGATGGCGGGTGCCCGCGAGCGCGCGAATTTCCTGCACGGCCTGAAGCTGTAATCCGCGGAGAACATCCCATCATGGTCCGCATCGTCGACGTCCGCGAGGTCACCAAACCGATCGCCTCGCCCATCCGCAACGCCTATATCGACTTCACCAGGATGACCACCAGCCTGGTTGCGGTGGTCACCGACGTCCAGGTGGATGGCCGCACCGTGGTCGGTTACGGCTTCAATTCCAACGGCCGTTACGGTCAGGGCGGCCTGATCCGCGAGCGCTTCGCGCCGCGCCTGCTTGAGGCCGATCCGAAATCGCTGCTCAACGACGCCGGCGACAACATCGACCCCGACCGTGCGTGGGCCGCGATGATGCAGAACGAGAAACCCGGCGGCCACGGCGAGCGCTCCGTGGCCGTGGGCACCCTCGACATGGCGATCTGGGATGCCGCGGCGAAGATCGCGAAAAAACCGCTGTTCCGCTGGCTGGCCGAACGCCACGGCGTTGAAGCCAACCCGAAGGTCTTTGTCTATGCCGCCGGCGGCTACTACTACCCGGGCAAGGATCTCAATGCGCTGCGCGCCGAGATGCGCGGCTACCTCGACCGCGGCTACAGCGTGGTCAAGATGAAAATCGGCGGCGCCGACCTCGCCGAAGACCGCCGC
>JAJTHX010000178.1 GCA_021300125.1 Betaproteobacteria bacterium
CGCGCCATGGCCGAGGCCCACCTCAATGCGGCGAAGTGCCTGGAATCCGGCAGGTCGGACAAGGAATGCCACGGCCAGCTCGCCAAGGATTGCAAAGGGCTCGCCATCGGCAAATACTGCGGCATGAAGCACAGCCACTGATCGGGCGCGGATGATTGCGCCGGGCGTCGGGAATATTCATAACATATTGATTTTTTTGAATAAAATATGAAAATCGTGCTGGGTATGGTGTTCCTCGGGCTGGGCCTGGCCACCGGACTGGATGCCGGCGCCCAGGGTATTCCGGGGCAGCAGAGGGAGTTGTCAAAGCGCCCGCCCGATCCCGACGCCAACCTGCCGCCCTCGCCTTATGCGCTCAAGCCCCTGCCCGAACTGAAGGGCGTGGTGTCGTGGAAGACCCTTGCCGAAGTGAAGGCAGTGAAGCAGAAGGACCGTTTCGTACCCGAGTTCGGCAAGAGCGTGATGGCGCTCGACCGCAAGGAAGTGAGGCTGCAGGGTTTCATGATGCCGCTGGACATGGGCGAGCGGCAGTCCCGCTTCATCCTTGCCGCGCTGCCGCCGAGCTGTTCGTTCTGCCTGCCTGGCGGTCCCGAGCAGATGGTCGAGGTGCAGGCGAAAACGCCGGTCAAATACGGTTTCGAACCGATCGTGATCTCCGGCCGCTTCAGCGTGCTGCGCGATGACGCGATGGGCCTCTTTTATCGCCTCACCGATGCCGTCGCGGTGACGGTGCCGCGCTGATGCAGGTGCTGCGGGCATGAACGCAATGCCCTGGCTGCGGCGGGCTCTGCGCTCGGCGGCCCTGCGCGGCACGCTGGCGCTGCTGCTGCTGTTTGCGCAGCACGGTGCGCTCACGCATGCGCTTGCGCATGCCGGCGGCGGCATCGAGACCCTGGCGGCCAGCCAGCACGAGGGCTGCGACCACGACCACGGTCCGCACGGCCACGATCATGCGCCGGTCACCGGCACGCAATGCGCCTTCGATCTGCTCTACAGCGAGCTGCTCGGTGGCGCGCTGCTGGTCGTGGCGTTTTCGTCGTCGATCCGCGACGCCACTGCCGCAGCGACCCCGGTATTCCACTCCACGGCCTCGCTCACCGCGCTGCCTTACCGTTCCCGCGGCCCTCCCTTCCGCGCGTGACACCCGGCCGGTCTTGCCGGCCCTTTCCGCTGATCTTTGTCCACGCATGAGGACCGCGTGCGCCTGCTGCTTCGCGCGTCCCGGGGAGAATCACGATGAGAAGCACCGTTTTGATGCTGCCGCTGCTTGCGGCTGCCGTACACAGCGCCTGGGCCCAGGCGCAGAATTCCGCGCCGGCCACCTTGCCGGAAGTGCTGGTCACCGGCAATCCGCTGGGCAGCGATCTGTTCGAACTTGCCGCGCCGGCTTCCGTGCTGCAGGGCGGGGAGTTGCTGCTGCGCCGCCGTTCCACGCTCGGTGAAACCCTCGACGGCCTGCCGGGTGTGGCGGCCACGGGCTTCGGTCCCAACTCCAGTCGGCCGGTAATCCGCGGGCTCGACGGCGACCGCATCCGCATCCTCAGCAACGGCAGCGGCGTGCTCGACGCATCCTCGCTGAGCTTTGATCACGCGGTGGCGGTGGATCCGCTGGTGATCGAGCGCGCGGAGGTGGTGCGCGGACCCGCGGCGCTGTTCTACGGCGGCAGTGCGGTCGGCGGCGTGGTCAATGTCATTGACAACCGCATTCCGCAGGCGCCGATCCGCGGCGCCAGCGGCCGCATCGAGGCGCGCGCCGGCGGCGCCGAGCGCGAAAAGGCCGTGGCCGGCGTGGTCGAGATCGGCAACGGCAGCTTCGCGCTTCACGCCAACCTCTACAACCGCGACACCGATGATCTGAAGATCAAGGGCTTTGCGCGCTCGGCACGGCTGCGTGCTGCCGATCCGCAGGCAACGGAGGCAGCGGGCACGCTGCCCAACAGTGCCGCGCGCAGTGACGGCGGCGCGCTGGGCGTATCCCACACCTGGGCCAACGGCTACGTCGGCATTGCGCGCTCGGAGTTCAACAGCCGCTACGGCACCGTCGCCGAACCCACCGTGACCATCGACATGCAGAGCAGCCGCTGGGACCTCGCCGGCGAAGTGCGCGCGCTGAACGGCCCGCTGACCGCGGTGAAGTTCAAGGCCGGCAAGACCGATTACGACCATGTCGAGCTCGATGCCGGCGTGCCGGCCACGCGTTTCCGCAACAAGGGTTACGACATGCATCTCGAGGCGACGCATCGCAAGATCGGTCCGCTGCAGGGGGCCATCGGCGTGCAGGTCACCGATTTCGACTTCTCGGCCCTCGGTGCCGAGGCTTTTGTGCCCTCAACCAGCACCAGCAGCCGCGCCGGATTCTTCTACGAGGAGTTCACCGCGGGCCGCGTCAAGCTCAGTTTCGGCGGCCGCCACGAGCGCAGCGAAGTGAGCAGCGCGGGCGGCGGTGTGGTGCCCTTCGGCGCCGTGGATCCGCGCTTCGATCCGGCGCAGACGCGCAACTTCAACGCCAACAGCGGCGCGCTGGGCGCGGTGTGGAGTTTCACGCCAGGGTTTGCGCTGGCGGTGAACGGTGCCTATACCGAGCGTGCGCCAACCTACTATGAGCTCTACGCCAACGGTCCGCATGCCGCGACCGGGGTTTATGAAACCGGCAATGCCGCCTTCGGCAAGGAAAAGTCGAAATCTCTTGACCTCGCGCTGCGCATGAAGTCGGGCAAACATTCCGGCAGCATCGGCGTGTTCCAGAACCGCTTCGACAATTTCATCACGCTGTTCAACACCGGAAACACCCGCGGCGCCGACGGCGAATTGAATCCCCCCGATGCCGGCGACGGCACTTCGCTCAACACCGGCGAGGAAATCCTGCCTGAATTCGCCTACCGCGCGGTGCCGGCGCGTTTCCGCGGCATCGAGGGCGAAGGCCGCTTCCGCCTGAGCGAGCGCGGCGGCACGCTGGACCTGCTGCTGCAGGCGGGTTATGTGCGCGCGCACGATGCCAGTACCGGCCAGCCCCTGCCCAGGGTCGCGCCCTGGCGGTATGGCGCGAGCCTCGACTACCGCCGCGACCGTCTCGGCGCGCGCCTCGATGCCCTCATTGTCGAGGCCCAGGGACGCGTCGCCGCGGCGGAACGGCCCACCGACGGCTACACCATGCTCAACGCCAGCGTGAGTTACCGCATGCCGGCGCCGGGTGTGCGGCTGGAGGCCTTCCTGCGCCAGGACCCG
>JAJTHX010000319.1 GCA_021300125.1 Betaproteobacteria bacterium
GAAATTGCTCATGGTGGTGTGGGCGTGCAGACGCAGTGGGTTGATCGGAAGGGAAAGGATTGCAGGTAATTCAGGGGGGTGCGGCAAAAAAGGCGGCTAGAATAGCATATAAGCCTCGATTTTTTAACGGATTTTCTGGCCGATGCCCCTGCTGTCCGCCGTGCTGCGCCTGGCCGCCCGTATGCCCTTGGCCGCACTGCATTTTTTCGGCACGGGGCTGGGCTGGCTGGTGTATTGGGCCTCACCGACCTACCGCCACCGCCTGCGCGAAAACTTGCGGATCGCCGGTTACGGTGATGCCCCCATTCGCCATGCGGCCATTGCCGAAGCCGGCAAAGGTCTGGCCGAGTTGCCGCGGATCTGGTTCGGCCGCGATGACCCCGACACCCTCGTGCACTGTGGGGACTGGGCTGTGGCCGAGGCCGCGCTGGCTGAGGGCCGGGGCCTGATCTTCCTGACGCCGCATCTGGGCTGCTTTGAAATCTCGGCGCTGTATGGCGCGCGCCGCCTGCCCTTGACCGTGCTCTACCGGCCGCCCAAGCGTGCCGGACTCGAGCCGCTGATGCTGGCCGGACGCTCGCGCACCTCGGCGCGCCTGGCGCCGGCGACGCTGGCCGGGGTGAGACTGCTGATGAAAGCCCTGAGGCGCGGCGAAGCGGTCGGCATCCTGCCCGACCAGGCGCCCGGCGCGGGCGAGGGCGAGTGGGCGGATTTTTTCGGCCGGCCGGCCTATACCATGACCCTTGCCGGCCGCCTGCAGCAATCCACCGGCGCTGCGGTGGTGATGGCCTTCGCTGAACGCCTGCCCGGCGGCGGCGGTTATCAATTGCACCTGCAGCGAATCAGTACCGGTCCGCTCAGCCCACCGCAGCTCAACCGCGCCGTCGAGGACGCAATCCGGCTGCAGCCGGCGCAGTATTTCTGGGGCTACAACAGGTACAAAAAACCAGCGAGGAGCGCGGAGTGATGAGGGATGAGCGCAAACCCCGTGAAGCCGTCCCCATTGCGAAGGTTTGCGCTCATCACTGCTTTGCTTCAAGTGTGCACTTGTCGTCACTCATCATTCATCGCTGCCTTATACAATGACCCGCTTCGGCCTGTTCCTGATCTGGCTGCTGCACTGGCTGCCGCTGCCCCTGCTCGCGGTCCTGGGGCGATGCGCCGGTGAGCTGCTGTACATGCTGGCCAGGGAGCGGCGGCGGGTGGTGCTGACCAACCTCCGGCTCTGCTTTCCATCCCTGAATGACTCCGAACGCCGCGCGATCGCGCGCGAGCATTTCGCGGTATTCACGCGCAGCCTGCTCGAGCACGGCATCCTGTGGTGGGGCAGTCGTGAGCGCGTGCTGAAGCTGGTGCGCATTGAGGGCCTGGAGCACTGGCAGGCGGTACGCGACCGCCCGGTGATCTGGCTGGCACCGCATTTTGTCGGGCTTGACATGGGTGGCATACGGCTCACCGCCGATTTTCCTCTGGTGTCGGTGTATAGCAGGCAGAAGAACCCGGCGTTTGACCGCATCCTGCTTCATGGGCGCACGCGTCTGGGGCCGACCGAGCTCTACTCGCGCCAGGACGGCATCCGCGGTGTGGCGAAGGCGATAAAAAAAGGGCTGCCGTTTTATTATCTGCCGGACATGGATTTCGGCGAACGCGACTCCATCTTTGTGCCCTTTTTCGGCGTGCACACCGCAACCATCACCGGGCTCGCGCGCATCGCCGCGATGACCGGCGCAGTGGTGGTGCCTGCCGTGACCACGCAGCTTCCGGGGGGCGAAGGTTATGTGCTGCGCTTTCATCCTGCCTGGGACAATTATCCCAGCGGCGACCTCGCGGCCGACACCCGGCGCATGAATGCCTTCATCGAAGAGCAGGTGCGCGGGATGCCGGCGCAGTACTACTGGCTGCACAAGCGCTTCAAGACGCGGCCGCCGGGCGAGGCCAGGATTTACTGAGATGGCGCCAATCCGCGACGGCATTGCAGCGCTTACTGATGGCGGAGTCGAAGCGGTTGCCGCGCTGGCAAGTGAGGTCTGGCACGCGCATTACCCGGGCATCATCAGCGACGCACAGATAAAATACATGCTGGTGCAGCGCTACGACCCCGCGGTGATCCGCGGCGAACTGGCGCGCCCCGATGTGTGGTGGTTTGTGTTGCACGAAGGCGGTGTGCTGGCGGCCTACATGGCGCTTCAGCTTGTGGCTGCGGCCGCGATGAAAGTCGACAAGCTGTATGTGAAGCCGGCGCTGCAGCGCCGCGGCCTCGGAGGCCGTCTGCTGCGGCACGCGGCAGCGGTGGCGCGCGAAGCCGGCTGCGGCGTGCTGGAGCTGGCCGTGAACCGCGGCAACGTCAACGCGATTGCCGCGTACGGCCGCCACGGTTTTTCGGTGCGCGAGGCCGTGGTCAAGGACATCGGCGGCGGATTCGTGATGGATGATTACGTGATGGTGAGGAAACTGGACGGGAAATGAGCTGAGCATGTTCGAAAACCCCGACGCCAAGGCGCGCTGCGTGCTGCTCAAATCCGTCAGGACCATCGCCGTGGTCGGCCTGTCGCCGAACGCCGCGAGGCCGAGTTACGGCGTGTCCAAGGCGATGCAGGATTTCGGTTTCCGCGTGATTCCCGTGCATCCGGCCGCCAGCGAAATCCTCGGTGAAAAGGTGTATCCCTCGCTGAAGGACATCCCGGAGAAAATCGATCTGGTCGATGTGTTCCGCAGTGCCGAGTTCATCGACGGCGTGGTGGATGAGTGCCTGGCGCTGAATCTCAAGGCGATCTGGATCCAGGAAGGCATCGTCAACGAGCCGGCGGCGCTGCGTGCGCAGGCCGGCGGCATGACGGTGGTCATGGACCGCTGCATCTATCGCGACTACCGCAACCAGTGCCGGTAAGCCGCCCGACATGCGCCTGAAATTCACCAAGATGCACGGCCTGGGCAACGACTTCGTCGTGCTCGACGCAACCCGCGCGCCGATGGCGCTGACGCCGGCGCAGCTGCGCTTTCTCGCCGACCGCCATTTCGGCGTCGGCTGCGACCAGTTGCTGGTGGTGGAACCGCCGCGCAGCAAAGACACGGATTTCTATTACCGCATCTTCAATGCCGACGGCGGCGAAGTCGAACAGTGCGGCAATGGCGCGCGCTGCTTCGTGCGCTATGTGCACGAGCGCGGCCTCACCGCCAAGCGCGCGATCCGTGTCGGCACCCTCGGCGGCGTGATCGAGCCCAGGCTGGAGGCGGATGGCCAGGTCACCGTGGACATGGGCATGCCGGTGTTCGAGCCGGCGCGCATTCCCTTCGAGGCGCCGGCCGAAGCCCCGCTGTATGATCTCGAGGTCAATAAAAAAACCATAAAAATCAATGTGTTATCAATTGGCAATCCGCATGCGGTGCAGCTCGTTGAGAACGTGGATACCGCTCCGGTGGCGAGCGAGGGCCCCCTGATCGAGTCGCATCCGCGATTTCCCAGGCGGGTGAATGCCGGTTACATGCAGGTGATGGACCGCAGCCATATCCGGCTGCGTGTCTACGAGCGCGGCGCCGGCGAAACCCTGGCCTGCGGCACCGGTGCCTGTGCCGCGGTGGTGGCGGGCATCCGCCGCGGCCTGCTCGATGCGCGTGCGCATGTGGCGACGCGCGGTGGCGACCTCGTTATAGTATGGCCCGGCCCCGGCGCGCCGGTGATGATGACCGGTCCCGCGGCCATCGTCTTCGAAGGCGAAGCACAGCTGCCGGACTGAAGCGCGGCGTCCACCCATATCAACTGCGATCAGCGCAAGCCACGACCCACTCAAGCCAAGCCCAACCCCAGCGAAGATCAACTCAAGGACATTGCACCGATGAATCCCGACGAAGTCGCGGCCTACCTGAAAGCGAACCCGGAGTTTTTTGAACACTACGCCGAGGTCGTCGCCGACGTGATGATTCCGCATCCGCATGGCGGCCGCACCATCTCCATCAGCGAGCGCCAGATCCTGACCCTGCGCGAGCGCGGCAAGCAGCTCGAGGCCAAGCTCGGCGAGCTGATCCATTTCGGCGAGGAGAACGATGCCATCGGCGAGAAGGTGCACCGCCTCGCGCTGGCGCTGCTCTGCGCGCGCGACCTGCAGGCCGTGATTGATGCAGCTGGCTACAACCTGCGCGAGGATTTCGCGGTGCCGCAGGTGGCGATCACGCTGTGGCATCCCGCTGCCGGCAAGGACGCGAGTGAGGCCACGCGCAGCTTCACCGCCGGCCTGCTGCACCCGCACTGCGGTCCGCTGGCGATGGCCGACACCGCCATCCTCTTCGGCGAGGCGGCGCCGCAGCTCAAGTCCTACGCCTATGTCGCGCTGCGCGGCAAGGAATGCTTTGGCCTGCTCTCGCTGGCGAGCGGGGATGCCAGGCGCTTCTACCCCGAAATGGGCACGCTCTACCTCGCCCGCATCGGCGAACTGGTTGCGGCGGCGCTGTCGCGGCATCTGGAAGCGGCGTGACCGTCCGCGGTAAAGCGCAGACCACGGCCGAGCCGGCCGCCATACCCGAAGCCGCGCAGCTGCTGCTGCGCGGATACCTTGATCACCTCGCCCACGAACGCCGGCTGTCGGCGCATACAACCGCCAACTACCGCCGTGACATCGAGTCGCTGCTGCGGCTGTCGGCTGGCAAGGCGCCGGCGGCGCTGAGCCACCACGACATCCGCCGTGCCATCGCGCTGCTGCACAGCCGCGGCCTTGATGGCCGCAGCATCGCGCGCATGCTCTCGGCCTGGCGCGGCTTCTACAACTACCTCGCACGCGACCACGGCGCCGCGCAGAACCCCTGCATCGGCATCCGCGCCCCGAAAAGCGCCAGGCGCCTGCCCAAGGCACTCTCTCCGGATGAGGCGAAGCAGCTGGTCGAGATCGCCGGCGACGATGCCGAAGCGCGGCGCGACCGCGCCATGCTCGAACTGTTCTATTCCTCCGGCCTGCGCCTGGCCGAACTGACCGGGCTCGCGCCGGAGGATGTCCACTTCGGCGACGCCACCGTGCGCGTGACCGGCAAGGGCAACAAGACCCGCATCGTGCCGGTGGGCAGCCACGCGCTGCGCGCGCTGCGGGACTGGCTCGATGCGCGCGCCGCAATCGCGGGCGCCGATGCGCAGGCCCTGTTTGTCAACGCCAGGGGCCGGCGCCTGACGCCGCGCTTCATCCAGGCGCGTGTGCGCGCCCGAGGCCTCGAGCAGGGCATCGCCGCCGGCGTGCATCCGCACATGCTGCGCCATTCCTTCGCCTCCCATGTGCTGCAGTCGAGCAGCGACCTGCGCGCGGTGCAGGAAATGCTCGGCCACGCCAGCATTTCGACGACGCAGGTGTACACGCAACTGGATTTTCAGCACCTGGCGAGGATCTACGACGCCGCTCATCCGCGGGCAAAGCGGAAGGAAAAATGAACGGACGTTGGGATGCGACAGGTACCGCCGCCCCGACGTTCGCGGCGCCTGAATCGGTCTTCGCAGCAACCGGTACTGGTCCCATGGAATCCCGTGTCCGGCACGACCCTATGCGGCCTGCCCGATCACCCGCCGCACGGTCCCGCTTCGGGCATGCTCCGCGGAAGACGAGGCGGGGATGAACCGCAGGGGCCCTGGCAGCTTCGTCATCGGCGATTACTGGAGCCCAGAGGCTGGTGAGATCCTTGCCGCGCTTCAGACTTCGCCCGCGGGGCTTGCCGGCCGCGAGGCGGCACACCGTCTGGCGTTGCACGGCAGCAACACGGTGGAGTCCGGTGAAGTCGCCTCAGCACTGCGCCTGTTTCTGGCCCAGTTCAGCAGCCCGCTGGTCCTGATACTCATTGTCGGCGCCGCGATCTCCCTGCTGGTGCAGGATTGGGTCGAAGCCTGGATCATCCTCTCGATCGTGTGCGGCAGCTGCCTGCTCGGCTTCGTGCAGGAATACCGGGCCTCCAACGCGGTGGCCGCGCTGCGCGCACGTCTGGCACTCCGGGTCCGTGTTCGGCGCGATGGCGTCGTCTCGGTGCTCGACGCCGCGCTGCTGGTGCCCGGCGATATCGTCGAGCTGGCGGCCGGAAACCTCGTGCCCGCAGACGGGCGCCTGCTCGAGGCGCGCGACTTTCTGGTCAGCGAGGCCAGCCTGACCGGCGAATCGTTCCCGGTCGAGAAAACCGCTGGCACCCAGCCTCCGGCTACGGCGCCGCCGACGCGGGCCAACTGCGTATACCTCGGCACCTCGGTGCGCAGCGGCAAGGCGACGATGCTGGTGGTGCACACCGGCACCGACACCGCCTTCGGCGCGTTGGCCGCCAGCCTGCGCAGACGGCCCGCCGAAACCGCCTTCAACCGTGGTGTGCGCGATTTCGGCTTCCTGCTGCTGCGGCTGATGATCGTGATGGTGCTGTTCGTGCTGATCGTCAACCAGTGGCTGCAGCGGCCCGTGCTGGAATCACTGATGTTCGCGATGGCCCTGGCCGTCGGGCTGTCGCCGGAACTGCTGCCTGCGATTGTCAGCGTGATGCTGTCGCACGGGGCGAGGTCGATGGCACGCGAGGGCGTGATCGTGCGCCGGCTGGAGGCAATCGAGAACCTCGGCAGCATCGATGTGCTGTGTTCCGACAAGACCGGCACGCTGACCACCGGGCAGATCGTGCTGCAGCAGGCGGTCGATGCCTCGGGCGCGGAATCGACCGAGGTGCTGCGGCTGTCATGGCTCAACGCCGCACTCGAGACCGGCATCGATAACCCGCTCGACGCGGCGATCGTCGCCGCCGGCACCCAGGCCGGCCTCTCCCTGACCGGGCATGCCAAGGTGGATGAAATCCCCTATGACTTCATGCGCAAGCGGCTGACCATCGTCGTCGCGCCGGCGGTGACACCCGCGGAACACCTGATCATCACCAAGGGCGCGCACCGCGAAGTCCTCGCCGCATGCACCGCCGTCGCCGCCGGGGAGGGCAGCGTGCCGCTGGATGCGACAGTGCGCGAGAAACTGGACGTGTATTGCCGGCAGCGCGGTGAAGCGGGGTTTCGCGTGCTGGCGCTGGCCATCCGGCGGGTGCCTGCCCGCGCCACATACCGGCGCGAGGACGAGGCTGGCATGACGCTGGCGGGTTTCCTGCTGTTTTCCGACCCGCCGCGCGCCGACGCCCCGCGTGTCATTGCCGACCTGGCCGGACTTGGCATTCGCCTCAAGGTCATCACCGGCGATAATCGCCACGTCTCCGCCCACCTCGCCCGTGCGCTCGGTCTCGACCCGGCGGCGATGCTGTGCGGCGCCGAGATCGCCAGGATCGGCGATGAAGCCCTGTGGAGCCTGGCGCCGCGGACCGACTTCTTTGTCGAGGTCGATCCACAGCAGAAAGAGCGCATCGTGGCCGCGCTGCAGCGCTGCGGGCATGTCGTGGGATACATGGGCGACGGTATCAACGACGCGCCGGCCCTGCATGCCGCGGATATCGGGATTTCAGTCGATGGCGCGACCGATGTGGCCCGCGAAAGCGCCGGTGTGATCCTGCTCAGGCCGGACCTGGACGTGCTGCGCAAGGGGATCGAAAGCGGGCGGCGAACCTTTGCCAACACCCTCAAATACATCGCCATCACCAGCAGCGCCAATTTCGGCAACATGCTGAGCATGGCGCTGGCAACCCCGTTGCTGCCGTTCCTGCCGCTCGCGGCCAAGCAGATTCTGCTCAACAA
>JAJTHX010000312.1 GCA_021300125.1 Betaproteobacteria bacterium
CTGTTTATCGGCTGCATGATCGGCACGACGCTCGGTTTGATCAGCGGAATGGCGGGCGGCTTCACGGATCGCGCCATCATGATGCTGGTCGATGTTTTCATCACGGTCCCAAATCTCCTGATCGTGATGGTCGGCATCGCCGTATTTGGCAACGACACCTTGGTGCTGGTGGTGCTGATCGGCATTGCCCGCTGGGAATCCTATGCGCGCGTGGTGCGGGGCCAGGTGCTGCAGGTCCGGGAACTGCCGTTCGTGGAGGCCAGCCGGGCGCTGGGCGCGGGCAGTATCTGGATCGCCCTGCGCCACATCCTGCCCAACATCGCCTCGCCGCTGCTGGTGCTGATAACACTGAACTTCCCCTCCATCCTGCTGCTCGAGTCCTCGCTGTCTTTCCTCGGGCTCGGGGTGCAACCCCCGACCGCCTCACTCGGCAGCATGGTCGGTGATGGCCGCGACCACCTGATTTTTGCCTGGTGGGTGGCCATTGTGCCCGCCGCCGCCATCGTCATCATCACTTTCGTGGTGCAAATGCTCGGCGACTGGCTGCGCGATGTCCTGGACGTGCGAATCAATGACTGAGCAACCGGTAATCGAAGTGCATGACCTGCGCGTCAGTCTGGGCACCGACGACGGCAATATCGAGGCTGTCGCCGGCATTTCCTTCAGGGTCCGCGAGGGTGAAACCCTGGCCCTGGTTGGCGAATCCGGCGCGGGAAAATCGGTCACCTCCCTCGCCATCATGAGACTGCTGCAGGCAGGCGAAGGCTCGAAAGCCGTCGGCATCGGCGGCCGGATCCTGTTCAGGGATCGTGACGCCGGGACAATTGACCTGCTAGGACTTCAACCTGAGGCAATGCGCAGGATGCGGGGTCACGACCTGGCGATGATCTTCCAGGAGCCGATGACCTGCCTGAACCCGGTGATGCGTGTTGGCGACCAGATCGCCGAAGCGGTCCTGGCCCATGAAAAAGTCAGCAGCAGGACCGCCATGACGCGAGCCATCGACATGCTGCGCCTGGTGGGCATACCGGATCCGGCCTCCCGCTCGCGCGTCTTCCCGCACGAGCTCTCCGGCGGCATGCGCCAGCGGGTGATGATCGCTATGGCGCTGGCTTGCCAGCCCCGGTTGCTGATTGCCGACGAACCGACAACAGCGCTGGATGTCACGGTTCAGGCGCAGGTGCTTGACCTGATCCGCAGGCTGCAGCGGGAATTCAGCATGGGGGTGCTGTTCATCACCCACGATCTCGGCGTGGTCGCTCAGATCGCCGACAGGGTCGCCGTGATGTATGCAGGCCGGATTGTCGAGGAAGCACCGGTGGAGGATCTTTTTGCGCACCCCCTGCACCCCTACACCCGCGGCCTGCTCGCCTCGGTGCCTGACGCCACCCAAGCCGGGAACATCGTGCAACCGATACCCGGTTCGATGCCCGCGTTGTCACACCTTCCGCAAGGTTGCAGCTTCCAGCCACGCTGCCACGCCGCACTGGCCGGGCGCTGTGAACGGGAAGCGCCGCCCGCGATTGCGGCGGGCTGCCGCAGCGTCCACTGCTGGCTGCATGCCGCATGAGCTCATCCGATCTGCTGACAATTGAGTCCCTCAGCGTCTCTTTCGGGCAGGGTCGCGGTTTCGGCCGCCCCAAGAGGCTGCAGGCCGTGCGCGGCGTAGACCTGTCAATACGTGATGGCGAGGTCCTCGCCCTGGTCGGCGAGTCCGGCTCAGGCAAGACCACCCTGGGCCGCGCATTGCTGCGGCTTATTCCCGCAGACAGCGGACGCATCCTGTTCGACGGCACTGAAATCAGCGCCATGAACGCGCGGTCACTGCGCCCGTTGCGGCAGGAGATGCAGATGATTTTCCAGGATCCGTTCGCATCACTGGATCCACGAATGACTGTGGGTCAGATCGTTGCCGAGGGCCTGGACGTGCACCGGCTCGGGGATCGCCAATCGCGCATCAACCGCGTTGCAGAGCTGCTGGCCCTGGTGGGCCTGGATCCCTCCCACGCCTGGCGGTATCCACACGCCCTCTCCGGCGGGCAGCGCCAGCGGGTAGGCATCGCCCGTGCCCTTGCGGTGAACCCGCGATTCATCGTCGCTGACGAGCCGGTGTCTTCGCTGGATGTGTCGGTCCAGGCGCAGATCATCACGCTGCTGATGGAACTCAAATCGCGACTGGGACTGACCCTGCTGTTCATCACCCACAACCTGGGCGTTGTGCGCATGATTGCCGACAGGGTGGCCGTGATGTATCTCGGCCGCATCATCGAACTGGCCGACACCGAGACACTGTTCCGCGAGCCGCGCCACCCTTATACGCGCATACTGCTGGAGTCGGTGCCTCGGCCTGATCCGCGGATCAGGGCGTCCTTTCCGGTCCAGACGGGGGAACCGCCGAATCCTTCGGCTCCACCTTCGGGCTGCGGATACCGCAACCGCTGTGCCCATGCCCGGGACATCTGTGCGGCAAGGATTCCGCTGCTGGACTCGCACACGGCCACACATCGGCTGGCTTGTCTGCGCAGTGATGAAATCATTTAAGTCATTGTTTTAATTGGATAAAAATGTCTAATACTCTACCGAACATACTGCTCATCCTCGTCGACCAGTGGCGCGGCGACAGCCTCGGCTTTCTCGGACACCCCTGCATCCGCACCCCCAATATTGACCACCTCGCCGAGACGGGCGTGAGTTTCACCCGGCACTATGCGCAGAGTTCGCCCTGCGGACCGAGCCGCGCCTCGTTGCTGACCGGTCAGTACCTGATGAACCATCGCGTCGTCACCAACAACACGCCGACCTCGAGGCACCTGAAGACGCTGCCCTGGTTCATGCGCGAATCGGGCTACGACCCGGCATTGATCGGTTACACCACCACGGTGCCCGATCCGCGGATAACCGATGCCAACGACCCGCGCTTCAGCACCAACACCATCGCCGACGGCTGGAACATCGTGCGTGACTTCGAGGGCAGGCGCGAACACTACCTCGCCTACCTTTCAGGCCTCGGCTATGCGATCCCCGGAAAATACGAGGACCTGTTCCGGCCTGCGCCGGGCAGCGATGAGTCGCTCCGCCTGGCGCCATCTCCAATCAGTGCCGAGCACTCGGAAACGGCCTGGTCGATCAATGGCGCCCTTGATTACATCCGCATCAGGCAAAACCAGCCATGGTTCCTCCATCTGGGCACCTTCCGGCCGCATCCGCCATTCATGGCACCAGAGCCTTATCATGAAATGTACGATCCGCGCCAAGTGCCGCCGCCTGTGCAGGCCGAAACGCTGGTCAGAGAACAGAACACGCACCCGCTGACGCATCTGCTGCTCGATACCATCAAGGCCAAAAGCGGAGTGCACTACATGGAAGGGCTCGCTGCCGAGGTGACCGTCGAAGACTGGCGCAAGATGCGGGCCGCCTATTACGGGCTGTGCAGCGAAGTCGATCACCACTTGGGCCGCGTTTTTCAGCTCCTGCGCGATACCGGCCAGGATCAACGCACTCTGATCATCCTCACCTCCGACCACGGCGAGCAGCTGGGTGACCATCACCTGGTCAACAAGCGCGGTTACTTCCCGCAGTCCTACCACATCCCCTGCATTGTGCGTGACCCGCGGCCCGTGGCCGATGCCGCCAGGGGCCGCAGGGTCACGGCCTTTACCGAGAACATTGACGTTCTGCCGACCATTTTTGAGTGGCTGGGGAGGGACCGTCCCCACCAGTTCGACGGCCGCTCGCTGCTGCCATTCGTGCACGGCAATGACCCCGGGAACTGGCGCCAGCAGGCTCACTGGGAATACGATTTCCGGGATATGGCAGGCGGTGAGGCAGCCAGCCGCCTGGGCATCGATCCGGATTCGACCAGCCTGTCCGTGATCCGGGATGATTTATTTGCCTATGTTCATTTTGCGGAACTGCCGCCGCTGCTGTTTGATCTCGTCCGAGATCCCCACTGGTTGCACAACGTTGCCGATGATCCGGCCTATTCCGGTGCGGCACTTCGGTATGCGCGCCTGATGCTGGATTGGCGCTTGCGCCACGCCGACCGCACGCTGACGGGGTTGTCGATCAGCAGCAACGGCCTGATCGGCCGGGCTTGATCCTGACACAGGTGTACTCCATGCTCATCCGCACACTGATTGCGTATATCGTATTGACCGCGTCAATGCCGGCTGGCGCCCAACTGCTCGCCAGCGGCGATATCAGCGAAAATTCAGCCGTGCTTTGGCTTCGCGCCGACAGCGCCGGCGCCTACCGGCTGGAGCTCGCACTCGACTCCGGATTCTCCGTGATTGCAGCCCACGCGGTTGTGCAGACCAGCGGCGACCATACCGCCCAGACCGAGATCTCGGGGCTGAAACCCGCAACGCGCTACTACTACCGGGTTCGCGGCAAGTCCGGCCCTCTGCCGCGCACCGGGTCCTTTTCCACCGCACCGGCAGCGTCCTCGGCCGCGAACCTGACACTGCTCTTTGGTGCAGACCTTGGCGGGCAAGGTTACGGCCGCCTGCGGGCTGATGCCGGTTTGGCGGTTGATGGATGGCCCATTTTCAAACCCATGGCCGCGGAAAATGCAGACCTCTTCCTCGCCCTGGGAGACATGATCTACTCCGACCGCCCCATCAGCAGCGAAGCTCCGGATTATCCGAAAGGCAATGATTTCCAGATTCCCAAGCCTGGACCCGGTTATGTCAGCAACGCGGAAGATTTCCGGCGTGACTGGTTTTATCACCGCAGTGACCACCGTTACGCGGGCTTTCTGGAGCGCACACCGCTGCTGGCGACATGGGATGACCATGAAATCGTCAATGACAGCGGCGGCCCCGAACTGGTCCTGGGCCCTGAGCCTGCCGAATTGGCGCGCGATCCGCGATTGAAGCAGGGGGACCCCTCGCGCCCTCGAGGCGAATTCATGCCCTGGAGCTCGACCAGCGACCCGGCCGGACGGCGGCGGTCAGTGTTCTTCAATCCGGTGCTGTACCGCGATGGCCGCCAGGTGATGTTCGAGTACAACCCCATCCGGGTGCTGCCGGATCCCTCCGGCAGGCATGAACGCAGGCTCTATCGCAGCATCCGCTGGGGCCTGCATGCCGAACTCATCCTGCTCGATACCCGCAGCTATCGCGATCCACGTTATCGGATAGACCGTGCGGACCAGCCAAAAACGATGCTCGGCGCACATCAGAAACGCTGGCTCCTGGAACGGCTCGCCTCCTCTGATGCCACCTGGAAAATCGTTGTCAGCTCAGTGCCTCTGTCAATAGAAGGGGGCAACGAACGCGATCCCCAGGGGCACTGGTACCGCGACGGATGGGCGGCCGTGGAACCCGACAATCCCTACGGATATGCCAGGGAACTCGGCGAAATCGTCAAACACATCCAGGACAAGCGCATTCGCAACGTGTTGTTCATTACCGGTGACAAGCATTATTCAAATCTGTTTGCCTACGATGTCGACCGCGATGGTCGACCGGATTTCCATGAGGCCAACATCGGCCCATTGCGCGCCGGAGTCGCCTCAGGCAAGGCCAAAATCGACCCAACCCTGAATCCGCGGCAGTTGGCAACCTACGCCGGGCGCGACCGTTTCGCTTACGGCAGGCTGCGGATTGACAGCCAGGGACAGCTTTCGGTCGAAATCCGGGACACCGAAGGACGTACCGTGCCCGGTGGCATGCTGGATCTTGAACCGGTCAAACCGGATCCCGGCTGAACACGACGCGGTGGCGGTCCATCGATTGGGGCGAGGGTTTCAATAAGGGCCGTATACCCTCTCGCATCGGCGCCAACCTTGACAGGCGGTCATGGGCTGATGTCGCCGGACGAGACACTCGTTGATTCGGATCTCAGCCGCGTCTTTTGACGGTTGCCGCAATGACGAACTCACGGCCGGGATCGCTGCCGGTGCATCAATGCCCCGGGGATCGCCAGTAGCCTGAGGCTGTCCGGATTTCGCGCACTGTCAGGCAGATGCCGCCTGATTGCTCCAGCGGTACAGTGGCGACGGATCAGCACCAGCTTCAAAACGCCATACAGTCTCCAGCAGTTCCCGGCATCTCGCCGCGCCGATCAGCGGCTCGCAATTGGACAGAAATTTGTTGCTGAGATCATCGTCGCTCATCGGATTCTCGCCCTCGCCTTTGGGATCCAGTACACGCTCCTCGATCAGGCTGCCGTCGTTGAACCTGACTTGAGCAACACCTGAGCGGCGCCCCGGATAGATGCGGTCACACTCCTCGTCAACATACACCTCGGTGACGTCAATCAGGCGCCGCACCTCCGGCTGCTCAAGGTTCTTCCGGTCGAAACTTGGCACGGTGACATTGCCAAACGCGATGGCTAGTGCGGTGGTGACCGGCGCGCTCATCTGCGCATCGAGCAAATTTTCGTAAGTTTTCTGGTCGTGACCAGTAGCCCCGGCTTCGTATAGGCCGATGCGTACCGAAGCCACTTCTTCTGGCTTGAAAGGTCTGCACTCCGCAATGTTGCGTACGGCATCAAGCGCCGCGTGAAAATGGCGGCAGGCTGGATAAGGCTTGAAGTAGACACTGCAAATTTCAAAACGGTTACCGAGGTCACCTGTCAGGCGCGGCCAATCCGCATTGCCCCTCGCGAATGCCTGAACAAAACCGAAGCGTCCTTCAATCACCTGCGCAGGTCCGGTCAGGCCGCGCATGGCGAGTTCAGCTGAGACAATACCGTCGCGGGCGGCCTTGCCGGGATGAATGCGCTTGACCTCGGCACCATCAGCCAGAAAGGCGCGCAACCCCCCTGAAAAACTGCCCGCCAGTCCCAGCGCATTGAGAGCCAAGCCCGCATCCAGCCCCAGAAGGCGGGCCGCGGCCGCAGCAGCACCAAACACACCGGAGGTAGGGGTGTTGTGAAAACCGCACCGGGTTGAATGCGGATGTACCGTTGAGGCCATACGCAACGTGATGTCGTATGCAGCCACTCCTGCGGCAATGATGTCTTCAGCCTTGGAGCCAAGTTTTTCCGCCATCGCCAGCAGCGCCGGAAACACCGCTCCTCCGGGGTGCACCGAACCCCGCGTCATTCCATCATCCAGATCGAGGCCATGCGCCGAAGTGCCGTTGACAAACGCGGCATTCTGCGCAGACAGCCTTCTTCCGGCACCAATCACACAGGCCTCACGTGCCTGGTCCCAGGACTGCAGATAATCAAGCACGATCCTCGACGACTGCATGCCCGCACCGGCGATCGCGCATGTCAAATAATCGAGCAAGGCCCGGCGAAAAGCCTGCACGACATTGGCATTCAACTGGCTGATACTGATTGAAGCAACATGGCCAGCCAATTTGCGGGTGGCGTCAATGGCATCATCAGACATCCGGTCGGCAACAGGATCGGAAACGTTCACAGGGTTCTCCTCAATGTCGGCCCACAGGTCGATGTAGTGATCGACCCCGGCGGCGCGCGCGTTGGGACTGATGCCTGAAACCTCACCGCAACCCGCAACACCGGTCATCCAATGACAAGCATGACGGCAAACCACCGGTTTTTCCAGCCCCGGGAATTGCGCGTTTCAAGTTCGCAGTGCGAACAGTGAATCTGATCAGGCCTTCATAAGCAGCAGCCGCGTTGGAGTGTCAGGACCCGATACATACTGTCCACGCTTAATTCCTTTGCGGCATTGACGCTCATCCATGTTGAGAGTCATGATAAGCCTGCATGTTCAGCACGTTCGCCAGACGAACCCGCAGGCAGCAAAGACGGGATATCGGCAACGTGTCGGCGGAGGAGTCCGCATCCGCTTCAAACCACCACGGAGCCGTTTCATGCAGAACAAGCAAGCCGGAACCATCATTGTTTCACTGGGATTACTCGCTGTTGCAACGTTGGCACAGGCGGCTGGCAACCCCTATCCGGACCGGCCGATACGTTTCCTGGTCCCGGTCTCGGCGGGCGGAGGCGCAGATATCAGCGCACGCGCGGTGGCGGCAAGGCTGACGGATATCCTGGGGCAGCAGGTTGTCGTTGACAATCGCCCGGGGGCTGCCGGGAGCATTGCCCTGGAGACGCTGGCGAACGCCGCACCAAACGGTTACACCATGGGCCTGATCACAACGACCCATACCATCAACCGCTCGCTTTCAAAAAAGCTGCCCTATGACCTGATTAAGGATTTTACGGGAGTCAGCCAGCTTACAGCTCAGCCTTACTGCCTTTCGATCAACCCGAAGATTCCTGCGCAAAACGTGCGGGAGTTGCTGGGTCTGGCTCGCAGCATGCCTGGCAAACTAACCTATGGCTCTGCCGGAACAGGCTCTCTTAGCCACCTCGCTGGCGAGCTCCTGGCACGAATGGGCAAAATGCAGTGGACACATGTGCCTTACAAGGGTGGCGCCTTGGCCATCAATGACGCCATCGCAGGCAACATCTCCAGTCAGTTCACGACCATCATCGGCACACAGCAACACGTCAAATCGGGGCGCCTGCGCTGGCTCGCGATA
>JAJTHX010000031.1 GCA_021300125.1 Betaproteobacteria bacterium
ACTGACGGACAGGAGCCGCAGGAATCAGCCACGGACCAGATACAGCAGCAGCAGGCCGGCCAGCATCGAGGTGATGCCGATGAAGCGCAACTGGCCGTCGTCCATCTCGATCAGCCTGCGGAAGGTCTCGCGCCAGGCACCGGGGGCGAGGAACGGCAGCAGCCCCTCGACCACCAGCATCAGCGCCACGGCGGTGAGCAGGCTGTCGGTCACGGAGTATACGGCACCGGCGGCGGCGCCCCGCCGTCACCTGCCGGCGGGCCGTCCGCCCGAACGCATGTATTTGAAGAACTCGGAATTCGGCTCCAGCACCAGCACGTCGCTGCGGTTCTTGAAGCTGGCGCGGTAGGCCTCGAGGCTGCGGTAGAAGGCGTAGAACTCGGGGTTGATCTCGTAGGCGCGGGCGTAAATCGCCGCAGCCCGTGCATCGCCCTCGCCCTTGATGCGCTGCGCATCGCGATAGGCCTCGGCGAGGATGACCTCGCGCTGCTTGTCGGCGTCGGCGCGGATCTTCTCGGATTCGGCGCCGCCGGTCGAACGCAGCTCGTTGGCCACGCGCTTGCGCTCGGCCTCCATCCGGCGGTAGACCGACTCGCTGACTTCCTGCGGCAGGTCGACCCGCTTCAGGCGCACGTCCAGCACCTCGACGCCGATCTTGGAGGCATCCTCGTTGGCGCGGTTGCGCATCAGCTCCATGATCTTGTCGCGCTCACCCGACACCACATCGTGCACGGTGCGGTTGCCGAATTCGGCACGCAGGCCGTCGTTGATGGTCTGCAGCAGGCGGGTCTGGGCACGCGACTCGTCGCCGCCGACCGAGGTGAAATAGCCGCGCACATCGGTGATGCGCCATTTCACGAACAGGTCCACCAGCACGTTCTTCTTTTCAGAAGTCAGGAAGCGTTCCGGCTCGGGGGTGTCGATGGTGAGGATGCGCACGTCGAAAAAGCGCACGTTGTCCAGCAGCGGCAGCTTGAGATACAGGCCGGGCTCTTTCTTGACCGAGACCACCTCGCCGAGGCGGAACACGATCGCGTTCTGGCGCTGGTCGACAACGAACAGCGACATCGCCAGCAGCACCAGCAGGGCGATCACGATGCCGGCGATCTGGCCGGGATTGATCCGGGTTTTCATCAGCGGCCCTCCCGCTCGCGGCTGCGGAAAGCTTCACGCCCCCGCGCGGCGCCTTCCGGCGCGGCGGCCGGCTCGGGCGGCTTGGCCGTGGGCGTTTCGGCCGACGGCGTGGTGTTCGGATTGGTCATCTGCATCAGCTTGTCCAGGGGCAGGTAGAGCAAGTTGCCGCCACCGCTCCTCTGGTCCACCAGCACCTTGCTGGTGTTGCTGAGGATCTGCTGCATCGCGTCGAGGTAGAGGCGGTCGCGCGTGACCTGTGGCGCCTTGCTGTATTCGGCGACGATCTGGCGGAAGCGTGCGGCATCACCCTGCGCCTGCTCGACCACGCGGCTGCGGTAACCTTCGGCTTCCTGCATCAGGCGCGCGGCCATGCCTCGGGCGCGCGGAACCACGTCGTTGGCGTAGGCCTCGCCCTCGTTCTTCTGCCGCTCGCGGTCCTGACCCGCCTTGACTGCGTCGTCGAAGGCGGCCTGCACCTGCTCGGGCGGCTGCGCGTTCTGCATCGTGACCTTGCTGATGCTGATGCCGGTCTGGTAGCGGTCCAGGATGGTCTGCATCAGTTTCTGGGCGCGCGCGGCAACTTCGGCCCGCCCCTCGTAGAGCACGAAGTCCATGCTGCTCTTGCCGACGATTTCGCGGATCGCGGTTTCAGCGGCCTGCAGCACCGCATCCTCGGGCGCGCGGTTGTTGAACAGGAAGTCGCTGGAACTCTTCAATACATACTGAACTGCGAACTGCACGTCGATGATGTTCTCGTCATCAGTCAGCATCAGCGCTTCCTTGAGCACCTTGCTCTTGACGTTGTTGCGATAGCCCACCTCGACGGTGCGCACCTGCTTCACGTTCACCACTTCCGCCGATTCAATCGGATACGGAAAATGCCAGCGTGGGCCCGGCTGCGTATTCTCGACGAACTTGCCGAAACGCAGCACCACGCCCTCCTGGCCTTCGTTGACGATGTAAAAGCCGCTGGCCAGCCAGATCACCGCGACAAGGCCGACCACCAGGCCGGCGCCGCCACCGATCATGCCCGGGCTGGGCCCCTCGCTGCCGCCGCCCTCACCGCCCCGGCCACCACCTTTGTTGCCGAGCAGTCGCGACAGGCGGCTGTTCAGGTTGCGCCAGAGTTCGTCGAGGTCGGGTGGGCCCTGGTTGTTGTTGCCGCCTCCGGGGCGGCGTCCCCACTGGGGGTCGTTGAGCGAAAGCAGCGGGGCAAGCACCCGCGCCAGCGCGCTTTTCATGCGGTCGCGGACGGACCTAATGGAGGCATTCATCGGAAACGGTCTCGGGCTGCGGCAGGTTGCTGTGGAGTTGCTGGGAAGTGGCGGCTGCGCGGGCGCTTTCGCCGATGGCGGCGCGCAACAGATCGATGCCGTCACCGTTGGCCGCGCTCAGCCATACCTTTGAAATCTTAGCATATTCATCCCGCTCGGCCCTCGGCGGCAGGGCAGTCCTGTCGATCTTGTTGAGGACCATGACCTGGGGAATCCGGTCGGCGCCGATCTCGGCCAGCACCGACTGCACCGCCGCGATCTGCGCATCACGATCCGGGCTGCTGGCATCCACCACATGCAACAGCAGGTCGGCGTGCACCGTCTCCTCCAGCGTGGCCCTGAAAGCCTCAACCAGGGTATGCGGCAAGTCGCGGATGAATCCGACGGTATCCGAGAGCACAACCGAGGCGCCGTCGATTCCGCCCAGGCGGCGGGTCGTGGTGTCAAGGGTGGCAAAGAGCTGGTCCGCGGCATAGGCCTCGGCCCGGGTCAGGCGGTTGAACAGCGTCGATTTTCCGGCATTGGTGTAGCCGACCAGCGAAACCGAAAACACATGGGCACGGATACGCGAGCGGCGCTGGGTCTCGTGCTGCGAGCGCACCTTGACGAGCTTTTCCTTGAGCAGCTTGACGCGATTGCCGAGAAGGCGGCGGTCGGTCTCGAGCTGGGTTTCGCCGGGGCCGCGCATGCCAATGCCGCCACGCTGGCGCTCAAGGTGGGTCCAGCCGCGCACCAGCCGCGTGGCCAGGTGCTCTAGCTGGGCAAGCTCGACCTGCAGCTTGCCGATGTGGCTGCGCGCCCGCTGGGCGAAAATGTCGAGAATCAGGCTGGTGCGGTCAATGACGCGGCAGCCGAGCTTGCGCTCAAGGTTGCGCTCCTGGATCGGCGACAGCGCATGGTTGAACAGCACCAGCGAGGCGCCGCCGGCCCGCACGGCCTCGCCGATTTCATCGACCTTGCCCTTGCCCGCGAACAGCGCCGCGTCGGGACGGTCGCGCCGGCCGCGCACGAGGGCGGTCACGGCAACACCACTGCTGCGTGCGAGCAATTGCAGCTCCTCCACACTCTCAGCGTAGCCGGGGTCTCCGAAGTCGAGCGCCACCAGCACCGCCTGGTTGCCGCTACCGGGGCGTTCGAACATCGAAAGGCCAGAAAAAACAGTTACTTGTCTTGTTTTTCGTCGAAATGCAGATTGACCGCCCGCGCCGGCACCACCGTGGAAATGGCGTGCTTGTAGACCATCTGCGTGACGGTATTCTTGAGCAGAACCACATACTGGTCGAAGGAATCGACCTGGCCCTGCAGCTTGATGCCGTTGACGAGGTAAATCGAGACCGGGATGTGTTCCTTGCGCAAGGCGTTCAGGAACGGGTCTTGTAGCAGCTGCCCTTTATTGCTCATGGCATCCTCAGGTGATGATGGTCAAACAATCACTTTAGCGCAAATTATCGAGTCTGGCCATAGAGTTAGCGCGATTCATCCCTTGCGGCCATAGGGGTTGTGCCCCGATTTGAACTCCACCCGCAGTGGAGTTCCGCTGAGTTTGAACGCCTCGCGGAAGAATCGTTCCAGGTAGCGCCGGTACGAATCCGGGACACGGTCCAGGGCCGAACCATGGACGATGATCCGCGGCGGATTGCTGCCCCCCTGGTGGGCATAGCGCATTTTTGGCCGCACCATCCCGGCCCGCGGCGGTTGCTGCTGCTGCACTGCCAGCGCGAGGACCCGGGTCAGCCTCGGCGTCGAGAGCCGGGTCATCGCCGCGGCATAGGCGGCATCGGCTGAGCGCAGCACCGCCCCCACGCCCTGCCCGCGCAGCGCTGAAATGAAATGAAAGCGCGCGAAATCGAGAAAATTCAGCTTGCGCGCAGCATCGCGCTTGACCTGGTCGCGCGCCGC
>JAJTHX010000400.1 GCA_021300125.1 Betaproteobacteria bacterium
ACGTCTTGTAGGACAGGTATTTGCCGCTCATCACGATCTTGACGCGGTCGCCGTTCGGATCGGGCTCGCGCTTCATGTCCATCCTGAAATCGATGGCACTCATGATGCCGTCGCCGAACTCTTCATGGATCAGTTCCTTGAAGGTGGTGCCGTAAACGCTGACCAGCTCGTAGAAGCGGTAGATCAGCGGATCAGTGGGCACAGCGGTGGGCAACGAGCCCTTGTACGGCACCTGCTGCAGCAGCAATACCGCGTAAGGCGGCAGCCCGAGCAGCTTGCCCGCGGCCTCGGCCTGGGCCTTGGTCATCTGCATCTGGCCCATCAGCGCGGCGGTCGCCCACTCCTTGCTGGTGCCCACGGTTTTCGCGATCTTCGCCCAGCTCAGGCCCTTTTTCAGCTTGGCTTCGACGACCATTTCGGTGACGTCAATACGTTTCATCGGCTTGCCCGCGCTTGCGGCGGCAAGCAGGGCCTCGGGGGCATCGCTCTTTTTCATCGGGGTCTCCTTTGGGGGTGAGTTGAGACGTGCTGCAGTCGGGGTTCAGCGCACCGCCGCCAGCGGCGGCGTGCCGCCTGTCTGTGAACGTGCGCCCGCGTCAGCGCCGTCGGATTCGTCCAGGCCCGGCGAAACCAGCGGCGGATGACGCGGGTCGAATTCCGCCGAAACCGCGGCAAACAGCTTGGAGCGGTCGACCAGAAAATCGATCAGGTGGTTGCGGATGCGGTAGTAGTGCGGGTGCTTGTGCAGGTCGTGGCGGGTGCGGCTGCGCGGCATGGTGTTGACCACGATCTCGGCGATTTTCGCGTGCGGGCCGTTGGTCATCAGGATGATCTTGTCGGCGAGCAGGATGGCCTCGTCCACATCATGCGTGATCATGAACACCGTCTGCCTGGTCTCTGCGCAGATGCGCAGCACCTCTTCCTGCAGCACGCCGCGGGTCAGCGCATCGAGCGCCGAGAACGGCTCGTCCATCAGCAGCATCTTGGGCTGGATTGACAGCGCGCGCGCGATGCCCACGCGCTGCTTCATGCCGCCCGAAAGCTCCGCCGGCCGCTTTTTCTCGGAACCGGTGAGGTTGACGAGGTCGATGTATTTCTGCGCGTGCGCGGCCACCTTGTCCGCGCTCCACTCGGGCCAGCGCGAGGACACCGCGAAAGCGATGTTGCCCATCACCGTCAGCCAGGGCATCAGCGCATGGCTCTGGAAGATCACCGCCCGGTCCAGGCTGGGGCCGTTGACCTCGCGGCCGCCGACAAACACGTAGCCGGCAGAGGCCTGCTCCAGCCCGGAGAGGATGTTCAGGATCGTGGTCTTGCCGCAGCCGGAATGACCGATCAGGCAGACGAACTCGCCGGGCTGGATGCCGAAGTGCAGGTTTTCGAACACGGTGGTATCGGTGCCGTCGCGCCCGGTGAACTTCTTGGCGATGCCTTCGACGCGGATCAGGGTTTCATTCATGGCCGGCTCATTCCGGAAAGGTGACCAGGCGGGTCAGTTTGGCCAGCATCAGGTCGAGCAGCATGCCCACCAGTCCGATCGCGAGGATCGCGGTCAGGATGTTGGTGATCGACAGGTTGTTCCACTCATTCCAGACGAAATAGCCGATGCCGGTGCCGCCGACCAGCATCTCGGCGGCGACAATCACCAGCCAGGCGATGCCGATGGAGATGCGCATGCCGGTCATGATTGTCGGTGCCGCGGCGGGCAGGATCACCCGGAAAGCGGTGCGCATCGGGCCGACCTCGAGGGTCCGCGCGACATTGAGCCATTCCCGGCGCACGCTGGCGACACCGAAAGCGGTGTTGATCAGCATGGGCCACAGCGAGCAGATGAAGATCACGAAAATCGCCGATACCGAACTGTCCTTGAGCGTGAACAGCGCGAGTGGCATCCACGCCAGCGGCGATATCGGCTTCAATACCTGGATATAGGGATCCAGCGCCCGATAGACCGTGGGCGACATGCCGATCAGGAAACCGACCGGGACCGCCACCAGCGCCGCCAGCAGGTAACCCGCCAGCACCCGCGCGATGGAGTAGGCGAGCTGGATGCCGATGCCCTTGTCATTGGGACCGCGGTCGTAGAACGGCTCCTGCAGGTGCTGCCAGATCTTGGCGCCGACATCCGCCGGGGACGGGAAAGCGGACTTCTGCCCGGCCGCGGCTGCGGCGCCGATCAGCGCCGCGTACTCGGTATCCGCGGGCGGTGGCGCCGCCTTGGGCAAAGTCAGCGCGTGCCAGATCCCGATCAGCAGCAGGAACATGGCCAGCGACAGCGCCGGCGCCTTCCAGTTGAGCAGGCTTTTCATGTCGGACGCTCAGCCGCGGCGGATGGCGAAGCTCTGGATGTAGGCGTCGGGCTTGGCCGGATCGAATTCCTTGCCCATCACCGAGAACTTCTTGGTGGTGGCGGTGGGCGGCTTCATGCCCACCTCCTTCATCAGCCGCGCCGCATCGGTGGCCAGGAACACCTCGCGCGCGACCTTGGCGTAGTCGACATCGCCCTTCAACTGCCCCCAGCGCTTCATCTGGGTCATGATCCAGATCGCGAAGGAATGCCAGGGGAAGGGATCGAAATCGATGCGGTTCGGATCCTTGCGGATGTTGCCCAGGCCGTCTGCAAAGGTGCCGGTGAGCACCTGCTCGACCACCGTGACCGGCTGATTGAGGTAATTCGCGGGCGCGATGGCCTCGGCGATCTGCTTGCGGTTCTCCGGCTTCGAGGCGAAGGCGGTCGCCTCCATGATGGCCTTAAGCAGCGCGCGGTAGGTGTTCGGCATCTTGGTCACGAACTCGCGGCTCGCCGCAAAGGCGCAGCAGGGGTGGCCATCCCACATTTCCTTGGTCAGCATGTGGATGAAGCCCACGCCGTCGAACACCGCGCGCTGGTTCACCGGATCCGGCGCGAGGAAGCCGTCGATGTTGTCGGCGCGCAGGTTGGCCACCATCTCGGGCGGCGGCACCGAGCGGATCTGTACATCCTTGTCGGGGTCGAGACCGTTCTCGGCGAGCAGGTAGCGCAGCAGATAGTTGTGGATGGAATAATCAAAGGGCACCGCGAACTTGAAGCCCTTCCACTGCTTGGGGTCACGCTTGTCCTTGTGCTTCACCGACAGCGTGATCGCCTGGCCGTTGACGTTTTCGATCGCCGGCACCGTGTACGGCACCGGATTGGCGCCAAGGCCCAGCGTGATCGCGATCGGCATCGGCGAGAGCATGTGCGCGGCGTCATATTCCTTGTTCAGCGTCTTGTCGCGGATCACCGCCCAGCCGGCGGTCTTCACCACATCGACATTCAGGCCCTGGCGGCCGTAGAAGCCCATCGGCTGCGACATGATGATCGGCGTGGCGCAGGTGATGGGGATGAATCCGACCTTGATCGAGGATTTCTCGAGCGGCCCCCTCTGCGCGAACGCTTCCCTGGCCATGCCCATCGGGAAGAAGGTCGACACCGCAGCCATCGCCGTGCTGGCGCCGACGGCGTTGAGGAAACGCCGGCGTGTCGCGTCATGCGGGAACAGCGCGCGCATCACCGCCGCCTCGACCACGCGGTTGCCCAGCACCTCGCTGTCCGCGGTCTGCGCGGCGAGATCGGCATCATGGGCGGCCTGATCGCTGTGGCGGCCGCAGCCGCAGCCCAGTTTGACTTCGGGATTGAACGGATCTTTGAAGGCGGACATTGTCGTTTCCTTTCTTCGTGCGTTCTCCCGCACCCTGCGGCGCGGATGGTTGTCTGAAGCTTAGGCAGCCGGCGGGGGATTGGCTGTCACGCCGTCCGCCGATCGGCTGTAGTGCTGGCACTACACCTGATGCAAACCCTGGCGTACTGCATACAGCGCAATTTCCACATCATTCCGCGCCCCGGTTTTCTCGCAGATCCGCGCCCGGTAGGTGCTGACGGTATTGGGGCTCAGCGCCAGCTGGCTCGCGATCTGGCCGACGCTTTGCCCTGCGGCAATCAGCCGCAGCACCTGGTATTCACGGTCCGACAGCATTTCGTGGGGTTGCCGGTCGGCGGCGGGCGCGGAGAGCGCCATCGCCAGCGCCTCGGCCTGCGCGGTGGTCACGAACACCCCGCCGTGGGCGGCCTTGCGCACGGCCTCGAGCAGCTGGTCGGTGTCGGCACTCTTGTTCAGGTAACCGGAGGCGCCGAGCTTCAGGCAGCGCACGGCATACTGCTTGTCGGGATAGGTGGACAGCATCAGCACCGGCAGCTTCGGCAGTTCCGAACGGAACTGCTTCAGCGTCTCCAGGCCGTCGCGTCCGGGCATGGCGATGTCGAGCAGCACCACATCAATGCCGCCGACGCGCGCAAGCCGGATCGCCTCGCAGCCGCTCTCGGCTTCGGCGACCACCTCGACATCCGGCGCGTCAGCCAGAATCTGGCGCAGCCCCTGGCGCACGATCAGGTGGTCGTCACAAATCAGCAGCCGGATCATGCCGCCTCCTGCAGAGGGATGCGCAGGCGCACCGTGGTGCCGGCGCCGGGGTGGCTGCTGATCGCCAGCTCGCCGCCGAAGTGTCCGGCACGCTCACGCATGCCGAGCACGCCGTAGGCGCGCGGACTGTCAAACGCGGCCGCGGGCGCGCCGCAGCCGTCATCGCTCACTTCGATGCCGAGCAGCCCGTCTTCGGCGAGTATGCGGATGTGCACCGAGGTTGCGCGGGCATGGCGTGCGACGTTGCTGAGCATCTCCTGGAAAATGCGGAACACCGCGATCGCGAGGGTGCCAGTCGGCGCGGGGGTTCCGGCCGCGATGTCGAGCCGGGCATCGCAGCGCAGCTCGCTCGACTCGGCAAACTCCTGCGCCTGCCAGTCCAGCGCAGCCCACAGCCCCTGATGGTCGAGGATGCTCGGCCGCAGGTCAGTCATGATGCGGCCCACGTTCTCGACCGCGGTCTCGATCATGCGCCCCATCGACTGCAGCTTGCGGCCGAGGCCGGCATCTTCTGCCACCCGCTTGCCCAGCCAGTTCACATCCATCTTCAGCGCCACCAGCAGGCTGCCCAGTTCGTCGTGGATTTCCCGCGCGATGCGCGTGCGCTCCTCCTCACGCACCGTGTGCAGGTACGCCGAAAGCTCGCGCAGCTGGGTGAGCGCACCCGAGAGTTCCTGCGTGCGTTCTTCGACGCGCCGCTCGAGCTCGTCGTTGGCCCGCCGCAACAGCTCCTCGGCCTGCTTGCGCTCGGAGATGTCGATGAAGGTGACCACCGCGCCCACCACGGCATCCTGCTCGACGATGGGATAGGACGAATACTCCGCCGGAAAACAGGAGCCGTCGGCGCGCCACAGCACCTCGGAATCGATGCGGCAGGGCAGGCCCTGGCGGAAGGCGCGGAAGATCGGGCACTCCTCCACCGGATAATGGCGGCCGTCGCCATGGGCATGGTGGATCAGGTAGTGCATGTTGCGGCCGATCAGGTCTTCGGCGGCATAACCGAGGATTGTTGCGCCGGCACGGTTGACGAAGGTGCAGCGCCCGTCGAGATCGATGCCGAACATGCCCTCGCCGGTGGATTCGAGCAGCAGTGTCAGGCGGTCGCTCCAGGGACCCGCGCCGCCGCCGGGCACCCGGGGGCGCGATGGCGCATGGCGCCGCAAGGGCCCGGCGACGGAGGCACCCGAGGCCGGGCTGCAGGCATGGATGGCATTCGGTGGCGACATGCCAGCTTTCAATGCATCTACCGTGCCAATCACCCGCAGCCTCATCAGACCCTTGGGCAAGGTCTCGATAGGCTATTGATTCTGAAGGACTTTCAGCTTCGTCGCCGGAAGCGCGCTGCAGCCCGTGCACAACAGCCGGTCACGTTGTCGCAAATGACGCAGGCAGACGCCCCCATTTGGGGCGAGACGCACCGGCAAGTGTCGCGTGATTGGGTGGATCCGGACATTCACCTAGAATCAGGCGCGCCATGAAACCCAGCACCGGAACCCGCCTCGCCGCCCTGCTCGCCGCACTGTCATTGACCCACTGCGCGGTGAACCCGGTCACTGGCCACCCCAATTTCGTGACCCTGTCCGAAACGCAGGAAGTCAGCATGGGGCGCAGCGAGGACCGGCGCGTGCGCCAGCAATACGGCAGCTACGAAGACGCCGAACTGCAACGCTATGTCAGCGACATCGGCCAGCGCCTGGCCGGGGCCAGCCACCGTCCGGGCCTGCAGTACCAGTTCCTGGTGGTGGATTCACCCGAGGTCAATGCCTTTGCGCTGCCCGGCGGCTACATCTACATCACCCGCGGCATCCTCGCCTATCTCAATTCCGAGGCCGAGCTTGCCGCGGTACTCGGCCACGAGCTGGGCCATGTCACGGCACGGCATTCGGTACAGCAATTGTCGGCCGCGACCGCGGCGAACGTCGGCACTTCGATCCTGCAGATCCTGGTGCCGCAGGTGCGCAACACCGGCGCCGACGCGCTGGTCAACCTGCTCGGCGGCGCCCTGCTCTCCGGCTACGGCCGCGAGCACGAACTGGAGGCCGACCGGCTCGGCGCCGAATACCTGGCGCGTACGGGCTACGACCCGCAAGCCATGATCCGCGTGGTTGGCGTGCTCAAGAACCACGAGCTGTTGGACGCCGAGATCGCCAAGGCCGAAGGCCGCGAACCGCGACGCTATCACGGCCTGTTCGCCTCCCACCCCGACAATGACACGCGGCTGCAGGAGGTGGTGCGCGAAGCCTCGCGTTTCGCCAGTGCCGACAACCGCGTCGAGCGCGAAAACTTCCTCAAGCGCATGGAAGGCATGGTGTTCGCTGACAGCCCCGCGCAGGGTGTGGTGCGCAATCACCGTTTTTTCCATGCCGGTCTCGGACTGGCGCTGCACTTTCCCGAAGGCTGGCGCGTGCGCAACACGCCGCAGAACGTGCTCGCCACCAGCCCCGACCGCAATGCGCTGGTGGACCTGCGTTCCGCGGGCACGGCAGAAGGCACGCCTGCGGAGGTGCTGCGCCGCCTGCTCAAGCTGGGCGTCGGCCAGGCGGTGGCCCCTGCAACCATCGGCGGCCTGCCGGCCGCGATCACGGAGCTTTCGCTGTCGGGAAAGCCGACGCGGGTGGCGGTGGTGTTCCTCGGCAAACAGGCCTATGCCATCGGCATCCAGGCCGTGAACGATGCGGCCTTTCGCCAGCACGCCGCCCCGATGGACGCGGCCATGCGCAGCTTCCACGCGATCACTGCCGAGGAACGTGAGCAGGCCAGGCCGCTGCGCATGCGCGTCATTACCGCCCGCGCCGGCATCACCTTCGCCGATCTCGCCAGGCACTCCCCGCTGGGACGCCATGCCGAAGGCCACCTGCGCCTGATCAACGGCCTCTATCCCCGGGGGGAGCCGGCCGCGGGCCAGCCGCTGAAAATCGTGGAATGAGCCGGCGCCGCGGGTGCGATAATCGCCGCGCCTGGAACCCACCGCACCCATGCCTGCCCTGAATCTGCCGCTGCGTCCCCTGCTGATCGCGCTGCTCGCCGTAGCCTGGCTGCTGCCGGGACTGATCGGCCACGACCCGTGGAAACCGGACGAGGCCTATACCTTCGGCGTGGTGCACGAAATCCTGCTTGGCGGCAGCTGGGTGGTGCCGCAGATCGCGGGCGAGCCTTTCCTCGACAAGCCGCCGCTGTTCCACCTCACTGCCGCGGCCAGCGCCCTCGCGCTGTCCTGGCTGCTGCCGCTGCATGATGCCGCGCGCATCGCCGCCGGCCTGTGGATCGGGCTGGCCTTCGTCTTCGCCGCGCTGGCCTCGCGCGAGCTGCACGGGCCGCGCCACGGTCTCACAGCGGCGCTGCTGCTGCTCGGCTGCCTCGGCCTGGTTGTCCGCGGACACCAGCTGATCACCGATCTCGCCGCGTTCTGCGGTTTCGCGATGGCCTATTACGGCACGGCACTGGCACTGCGCCGCGCCGCACCCGGCGGCTTCTGGATCGGCAGCGGCTGCGGCATCGTGTTCATGGCCATGGGCATCCCCGAAGCGGCAATGATCGTGCTGATCGCACTGCTGCTGCCGCTGTCGCCGCACTGGCGCACGCCGCGTTACGCGGCGGCGCTGATCACCGCCGCAGTCGCCGCCCTGCCGTGGCTGGTGGTCTGGCCGGCGCTGCTTCACCGGCACGATCCGGCGCTGTATGCGGCCTGGCTCCACACCGAAAACCTGGCGCGCTTTTTCGCCACACCCGACCTGTTCGCCGGACTCGGCTATTACCTGCGCATCCTGCCCTGGTATGCCTTTCCGGCCTGGCCGCTGGCGCTGTGGGCGCTGTGGCGCGCCGGACGCAGCCGGCAACTCGGCGCACCCGGCCTGGTGCTGCCGCTGGCCGGGTTCGCGGCGACGCTGATGCTGCTCGGCAGCGCAGCCGAAACGCGCGAACTCTACGGCCTGCCGATGCTGCTGCCGCTGGCGCTGCTTGCAGTGCCCGGAGTGGATGCGCTGAGACGCGGTGCGGTGAACGGCTGGTACTGGTTCAGCATCATGACTTTCACCTTCTTCATTGCCGTCGGCTGGTTCTACTGGGTCGCGCTGGAGCTGGGTCTGCCGGCGAAGCTGCATGCGCATCTGCACACCATCCGTCCCGGCTACGACTATGGCTTCCGGCTGCTGCCCTTCCTGCTTGGCCTCGCCTATACCGCGGGCTGGTTCCTGCTGCTGGCGCGCCTGAAACGCAGCGTGGAAAGGCCGCTCGTGGTGTGGACCGCCGGCATCACCGCGGTGTGGGCGCTGCTGGCCACGCTGTTCATCGGCTGGGTCGATACCAGCAAGAGCTACCGCATGATGGTGGCCAACCTCGTGCGTGCGCTGCCGGCGCAGCAGGCCTGTATCGCCAGCCGCGACCTCGGCGAGGCGCAACGCGCGATGCTGCAGTATTTCGCCGGGCTGCGCACCGAGCGCGTGGAAACCAGCCCGCGGGCAGCCGGCTGTCCGCTGCTGCTGGTGCAGGGGCGGCCGCTGGACGAACTGGTCATCGGCGCCGAATGGCGGCCGATCTGGGAAGGCCACCGCCCCGGCGACAAGGACGAACGTTTCCGCCTCTATCAGCGCGGGCCGGCGGCAAAATGAGCGACCAGCTGCACCGCTTCGTATTCGAGGATTCGGCAGTACGCGGCGAATGGGTGCGCCTCGCCTCCACCTGGCAGGCCGTCACCGAACGCCATGCGTATCCGCCGCCGCTGCGCCAGCTGCTGGGCGAGCTGATGGCCGCGGGCGCGCTGCTCGCGGCCACGCTCAAGTTCGATGGCATCCTCTCGCTGCAGCTGCAGGGCAGCGGCCCGGTGAAACTGATCGTCGTCGAATGCACCCGCGACCATGCCATGCGCGCCACCGCAAAATGGCAGGGCGAGATTTCCGGCGGCGGCCTGCGCGAGCTGCTCGGCGAGGGCCGGTTCGTGGTCAACCTGATGCCCGCCGGCGGCCAGCCCGGCTATCAGGGCGTGGTCGGACTCGAAGGCGACAGCGTCGCCGCCGCGCTGGAACACTACATGGCCTCATCGGAACAGATTCCGACACGGCTGTGGCTTGCCAGCGACGACCGGCATGCCGGCGGGATGCTGATCCAGAAACTGCCCGAGCGCGAGGCGCGCGATGCCGACGCCTGGCCGCGCGCCGGCCATCTCGCCGCCACCGTCAGCGCAGCCGAGCTGCTTGAACTTGATGCCCCGGTACTGCTGCGGCGCCTGTTCCACCAGGAAAACCTGCGGCTGTTCGAACCCAAGCCGGTGTGCTTCCGCTGCACCTGCACGCGCGAGAGGGTGGCCGGCATGCTGCGCATGCTCGGCCGCGATGAGGTGCACGCAATTGTGGCCGAGCGCGGCGAAGTCGAGGTGCATTGCGAGTTCTGCAACCGCCGTTACGCCTTCGACGCCATCGACAGCGAACAGCTGTTCGCCGGCCGCGGCAGCACGGCTGCGCCCCCCACCCGGCATTGAACGCATCCGGTTTGCCGATGGAGAATCGGCAGCGTAAACTTCAGATCGACGTTGCCCGCGCTACGGGTAAAAAATATTTATTTTAAATCAGATACTTACTGGAGACTGTGATGAGCAACGGACGCGAAGTGGTGGTGCTGAGCGGCGTGCGCACGGCAATTGGTGATTACGGCGGCGCCCTGAAGGATGTAGCCCCTACCGAACTCGCCGCACAAGTGGTGCGCGAGGCGGTCAGCCGCGCCAAGGTCGATCCGAACCAGGTCAGTCAGCTGGTGTTCGGCAATGTCGTCCACGGCGAAGCGAAGGACATGTATTTCTCGCGGGTCGCCTGCATCAAGGGCGGACTGCCCCAGGAGACCACCGCCCTCACCGTCAACCGGCTCTGCGGCAGTGGCCTGCAGGCGATCGTTTCCGCGGCCCAGGGCATCCTGCTCGGCGACGCGGACGCCGCAGTCGGCGGCGGCGCTGAATCGATGAGCCGGGGCGGCTACCTGATGCCGGGCCTGCGCTGGGGCCAGCGCATGGGCGACGGCGGCGCGGTGGACATGATGGTCGGTGCGCTGACCGATCCCTTCGACACCGTGCACATGGGCATCACCGCGGAAAACATTGCCGCGCAATGGAAGATCACCCGCGAGCAGCAGGACGCCTTCGCCGTGGAAAGCCACCGGCGGGCGATCAACGCCATCGAAAAAGGCTTTTTCAAGGACCAGATCGTGCCGGTGGAGCTGAAGACGCGCAAAGGCACGACGCTGTTCGAGAGGGACGAGCATCCGCGCAGCGACGTCACGCTGGAAAGCCTGGCCAAGCTGCGTGCCGTGTTCAAGAAGGAAGGCGGCTCGGTCACCGCCGGCAACGCCTCGGGCATCAATGACGGCGCCGCCGCGGTGGTGATGATGGAAAAGGAAGCCGCCAAAAAAGCCGGCCTCAAGCCGATGGCGCGCCTGGTCTCCTACGGACTGGCCGGCGTCGATCCGAAAATCATGGGCATCGGCCCGGTGCCGGCGGTGCACAATGCGCTCAAGCGTGCCGGCCTCAAGGTCGAGGACATGGATGTCATCGAATCCAACGAGGCCTTTGCCGTGCAGGCGCTGGCGGTATCCTGCGACCTCAAATTCGATGCCGCGAAAACCAATCCCAACGGCGGCGCAGTCGGCCTCGGCCACCCCATCGGCGCCACCGGCGCGATTCTCACGGTCAAGGCGCTGCACGAGCTGCAGCGCACCGGCGGCCGCTATGCGCTGGTGACGATGTGCATTGGCGGCGGCCAGGGCATTGCGGCGGTTTTCGAACGCCTTTGACCCGCCAGTCCGGAGTGCGTGCGGCGGGGCAAAGCGCCCGCCGCCTGCCGCCGACGCGCCGATGAGCCCAAGTACCCAGTCACAGAGTTCCCCCGAGCAGGACACGCTGCGGCAGCAGCTGCCCGCAGAGCGCGAACTGTTCGCGCGGTTTCCTCTCGCACTGGCGCTGGTCGGGCGCGACGGCTCGGTGCGCTTCAACGAGCGTTATCGCGACTGCTTCGATACCGCCGGCATTGACGAGCCCGGTTTCAGGCAACTGCTCGAAACACCCGGCCCCGGCTGGCAGGGACTGCGTCTGCGCACACGCGACGGCAGTGAAATTGCCGTGCACGCCCAGGCGCTGGCCCTGCAGGCCGTGACACTGATCCTGATCGCCGACGACACGGCGGTGGCCCGCGATGCGGAACCCGCGCAGTTGCGCAGGCGCATCGAGGAGCTGGAAAAAGTCAGCGCCACGGATTACCTGACAGGGGCGTGGAACCGCGCCCACCTCAACCGTGTGCTGCACTCCGAGATGTCGCGCAGCCTGCGCTTCCGCCAGCCGCTGTCGGCACTGCTGATCGACGTCGACCACTTCAAGCAGATCAACGACAACCGCGGCCACCAGGCCGGCGACGCCGTGCTTTGTGAAATGGTCAGGCTGATCCAGCACAAGATCCGCGGTGCCGACCAGCTGTTCCGCTGGGGCGGCGAGGAATTCGTGGTGCTCGCCGTCTCGACGCAATACCGCGACGCACACACGCTGGCCGAACACCTGCGAGAGCTGGTGGCGGGCCACGCCTTTGCCCACGGCGACCCGGTCACAGCGAGCATCGGCGTTGCCGAGCATAACGGCCACGAGAATGCCCAGGCCTGGTTCTCGCGCATGGATGCGGCGCTGTTCGTGGCCAAGAACGGCGGCCGCAACCGGGTCGTCACCGACCCCCGCGGCAATTCCGACCTTTGGGCGTCAGGCCCGACGGCCGCGGTCAGCCTCGCCTGGCGCGACAGCAACGCCTCCGGCGATGAACGCATTGACGCCGAGCACCGGCGGCTCGTCGAACTGGCCAACCAGCTCAGCGCCGCCGCTTCAGCACCAGCCGCAGCCTACGGACAAGCCGTCTCGGCGCTGCTCGACGCCCTGTCCGATCATTTCCTGGGCGAGGAGCGCACGCTCGAGGATTGCGGCTATGCCGGGCTCGCCGAACATCGCAGGATCCACGCCAGCATCCTGGCGAAAGCGGCTGCACTGCATGCTGCCGGCGGCTCGCTCGCCCCGGGCGACGCGCGGCGGCCGCTGATCGAATTTCTGGTCAACGAAGCGGTGGCCCGCCATCTCTTCGGCACTGATCGCGAGTTTTTCCAGTCCCTGGCTGCACCGCGCCGCTGAACGCTGCGGGCGACACCAGACCCTGATTCAATCACAACACACCAACCACAACGAACCGGGAGGAGAATCCATGATCCAGCTCAAGTTAGCCACCCTGATGTGCGCGGCGCTGTGTGCCGCAGTGCCGGCCACGGCCTTCGCACAAGCCGGCGCCGCAAAATTTCCGGAACGGCCAATCCGGCTCATCATCGGCAGCGCCACGGGCTCCGGTCCCGACATCATCTCGCGCGTGCTCGCCGAACGGCTGTATGAAACCTGGAAGCATCGCGTGGTCGTCGATGCCCGCCCTGGCGCCGCAGGCGCAATCAGCGCCGACCTCACCCTCGCCGCCGCACCCGACGGCTACACCTGGATGATGCTGACCTCACAGCTGTTCGTCGCCTCACAGGTGCTCGCCGACATCAAATTCGACCTCCAGCGCGACTTCCAGTCGCTCGCCCTGATCGGCACCACGCCCTTTGTGCTGATGGTGAACAACCAGCTGCAGGCCAAATCGGTGAAGGAACTGATTGACCTCGCGCGCAAGCAGCCGGGCAAGCTGCGCTACGGCTCGGCCGGCACCGGCGCCTCGGAACACCTGTCCGGAGTGCTGCTGGGCCACCTCACCAACACCAACATGCTGCACATCCCCTACAAGGGCGTGGCCCAGTCCATCGCCGACACCATCGCCAACGAGGTGCAGGCCACCTATGCCGTGCTGCCCGCGGCGCTGCCGCACATCAACGCGGGCCGCCTGCGGCCGCTGGGCGTGACCACTGCCAGGCGCGCGGCACTGATTCCCGACGTGCCGGCCATCGGCGAGGCGGTTCCCGGCTACGCCATGAATGCCTGGTACAGCCTGGTGGTGCCGACCAAAACCCCGTCAGCGGTGATGAACATGGTGAGCACCGAGGTCACCAAGGCCGTGCGCGAACCCGCGCTGATGGAAAAATACCGGGCCATGGGCATCGACGTGATGGCCGGTGATCGCACCGCGCTCGACGCCTGGCGCAAGGAAGAGCACAAGCGCATCACCGAAGTGGTGCGCATCTCCGGCGCCAAAGAGACCCGCTAGCGCACTTCCCCTGCCGCACGCCGCCACCCTGGGGTGGCGGCGCCGGCGGTCTTTCATGAGGCGTCGCGCGGAAGCGGTCCGGGCGGTCCTTTCGACGGGTCCGGTCCTTGCCTGTTCCCGGTTAAACGCCGAAAGCCAAACGCTTCCAACCCGTGCACAATGCAGGCATGACAACCCTGACCTCTCCAGCCCCGCGGCAAGGCCACTCCGGCAGCGTCAAGCTGCTGCTCAATCTGGGCCATGGCATTGATCACATGTTCCTGCTGATCTTTGCCACCGCGGTGGCCTCGATCGCTGCCGAGTTCGGCCTTGCCGACTGGACCGAACTGATGCCCTACGGCGTCGGCGCCTTCGCCCTGTTCGGCCTCGGCGCACTGCCCGCCGGCCGCCTCGGCGACCTCTGGGGCCGGCGCGTGATGATGATCATTTTCTTCATCGGCATGGGCCTGTCCGCGATGCTGGTGGCCATGACGCAGAACGCCTGGCAGCTTGCCGGCGCGCTGGCCCTGATGGGCGCCTTCGCCGCGATCTACCACCCGGTCGGCATCCCGATGCTGGTGCAGGGCGTGCCCAACCCGGGCGCGGTGATCGGACTCAACGGCCTCGCCGGCAACCTCGGCATCGCCGTGGCGGCTCTGGTCACCGGCTTCATCGTCAAGTGGCTGGGCTGGCGCGAGGCATTCGTGATCCCCGGCCTGGTATCGATCGCCTGCGGCATCTGGTTCGCGATGGCCTGTCCGCGGGAGACCGAAGCCCCGGCCAAAAGACAGGGCGGCAAGGCGCAGGTCGCGCTCTCGCCGCAGCTGCTGATGCGCGCTTTCCTGGTGATGACCTCGGCGGCCGCCGTCAGCACCATCCTCTTCAACTTCACCACCAACGGCAACGCACAGCTGCTCGCCGAGGGATTTGCCGGAGTGATCGAGGATCCGGCACTGATCGGCATGCTGCTGGCCGCGATCTACGCCGTCGCCTCGCTCGCGCAGCTCGTGGTCGGGCACCTGATCGACCGCATGCCGTTCAAGCCGCTGCAGCTGTGGATGTCGCTGGTGCAGGTGCCCCTGCTGATCTGGGCGGCCCACACCCAGGACTGGTGGCTGTTCGCCGCGCTGCTGGCGGTGATGATCTTCGTCTTCGGCTCGATTCCGTTCACCGACGCGATGATCGTGCGCTATGTGGATGACCGCCTGCGTTCGAGGGTGGCCGGCATGCGCCTTACCGTCGCCTTCGGCTTCAGTTCGCTGGCGGTATGGATTCTGGGCCCCCTGGTCAAAAACATCGGCTTCGCCAACGCCCTGTGGATCATGGCCGGCATTGCCGCGCTGAAAGCGGCCATCGTGCTGCTGCTGCCGGAAGAGCCTGATACCGGCAAAGCCCCGGCCTGATTCAGGCCTGCAAATATTACTGTTTTAAATCAATAAGTTATATTGATTTCCATGGCCCACCCGGATGCCGCCAGCTGCCTGCGGTTTGGGCCGGACGGGGGTAATGGGGTATCATTGCGGGTTATCGCCTAGCGCCGGCCCCGACCGCCAGCGCTGCCTCTCAACCCCAGCGCAGAAGGAAGAAGGCAACTCATGCAGGCAATCCTGGATCACCTGAAGAAAACCGGCGAACAACTTGACGCGGAAATCGCCGCCGCGACCGGCCTGTCTCTCGCCAGCGTGCGCCAGCAGGTCACCCAGCTGCAATCCCGCGGCGACGTGATGATCTGCAAGTCGATCCGCTACAAGGACGGCAAGCCCACCGAAGGCATGCTCTGCCGCATTTCCGGTTACATCCCCCCGGTTGCCCCCGGCCGCAAGCCGAAAGCCGTGACCGCGGCCAAGCAGGCGCTCGAAGGCTGAGCAGCGGCCGCAGCGGCCGGCGAACAGGGCGCCTGCGGGCGCCCTTTCCTTTTCCGGTTTCGCTCAACCCGGCAGCGGCTGGCGTTCACCCCGGGTTTTCCACAGCGACACCAGCACGCCGCCCGCGATCAGGCTGAACGTCACGGTGAGCGAAATCACCGGCGGGATCTTGCCGATGATGCCGACCAGGAAAATCTTCGAACCGATGAACACCAGCACCAGGGCGAGCGCGTATTTCAGATACTTGAAGCGGTGGATCATCGCGGCCAGCGCGAAGTAAAGCGAGCGCAGGCCCAGGATCGCGA
>JAJTHX010000127.1 GCA_021300125.1 Betaproteobacteria bacterium
CAGCGGCATCGGCAAACTGAAGGGCGACAACTCCGACCAGGACGCCGGCATCAAGATCGTGCTGCGCGCCGTGGAAGAGCCGCTGCGCCAGATCGCTGCCAACGCGGGTGACGAGCCCTCGGTGGTGGTGAACAAGGTGGTCGAGAGCAAAGGCAACATCGGCTACAACGCCGCGACCGGCGAGTATGGCGACCTGGTGGAAATGGGCGTGCTGGATCCGACCAAAGTCACGCGCTGCGCACTGCAGAACGCGGCTTCGATCGCCGGCCTGATCCTGACCACCGACGCGATGGTTGCCGAGCTGCCGAAGGAAGACAGCCACGCAGGCCACGGTCACGGTGGCATGGGCGACATGGGTGGTATGGGTATGTAACTCGCAGAGCGAGTTACATACCCCGGGAAGAGCAGGGAGCAGGAGGGCACCAAGGTTCCCTCCCGAGCCCTCCCTCCTTCCGGGAATGTTCAGGGAACCCCGCTTCGGCGGGGTTTCTTTTTGGGCGGTTACAATGCGGCCGTTCGCACCCACCGGGACCCTTGGCCATGCCTGTTGAAATCACGCTCTTGTCGATGCTGCTCGCGCTGGTGCAGGTGGCTCTATACCTGTTCCTCGGGCGCGGCGCGATGTGGATCTTCGGCGGGTCAAAGCGCGACCAGAACTTCATCTACCAGCTATTCAAGAAAGGCACCGATCCGCTGATCAAGGCCACCCGCCTGATCACGCCCAAATTCATTCTCGACAAGCACCTGCCCTTCGTCACCATCCTGCTGCTGGTGTGGATCGGGCTCGCGGTGATCCATTTCCGGCGCGTCGCCTGCCTCGCGCAGCAGCTCACCTGCTGAGCGGCTAGTGCCTTGACGCAAAACGCTTTTGCGGTTTAAATAGCGCCCTTTCGTCCGGCCCGGCCGGCGGGCGAAATCCCCTCCGCGACCGTCCAGGTCGCATCGGCGTCACCCGGGGCCAGGTAGCTCAGTTGGTAGAGCAGCGGACTGAAAATCCGCGTGTCGGCGGTTCAATTCCGTCCCTGGCCACCACCTCATTGCCTGTCGTTTTCTGCCCCATTCCTTGTGGATGCGTTGCGGCGTGGCTGCGTGTACGCTTGACCCGCACGGGTACTTGAAGAGGGGCGCAGATCATGTGGTTGATCACACCATTCGGATTTTTCAGCATCGTTGCCAAGCCCGGCGACGCCAAGGCGTCTTATTTATTCAACGCCATCCGCAGCCGGCGTAGCTTCGCGACATCGAGCTTGTCGGAATCGCGGGTGGTTTCCTTGCTCTTGATCAGCCCGTCGAGGCTCAGCGTGGAGACCTTGCAGCCGTTGAAATCGTGGCACTCGAGGAATTGCCGGAAGGCGTCGAATTTCAAGTCGTTGGCGACAAACAGGATGTCGATCGCAAGTTCGCCTTCGATGGCCGTCGGGTAGCCCTTGTCCAGGCTCTCCGGCTCCAGCTGCTTGAGGGCCTCCTGATTGAAGGGCAGTGCGCCTAGCGCCGCCTGGAGTTTTTTGTTGTTCTCGCGGCTCAGGGGCAGCAGCAGGTCGATATCCCTGGTCGCCCGCGGAAAGCCATGAAACATCATGGCGGTTCCGCCAATGACAGCGTACTCGACTCCATGCTCATTCAAGGCTCTGGCCAGTTCGCCCAGGTCGTTGACAGTCGGTAGCCGCCGCTCTGTCGTCATGCTGCGGCCCTGGCCTGCCGGATGGCCCGCTGCAATTCCTGATCTTCATCGTGCTGGTTTTTTTCGGCCAGCGATTTGAAATGGAGCACGCCGGGTGCGACCGGCTGCCCACCCATGATGGTGTCGGCGCGGGCCTGGAGCTGTTGATAGCGGTCGGCGAGGGCTTGGCCGCGACGTTTCGGGGGCATGCGCATCAGCGCCAGTGCATCGTCGAGCTCGCGCTGTTCCTGGTTGCCGTAGGCCCGAGAGGACTCGCGTGATTTCCGGGCCGGCAGCGATGCGGCCGCACCGATGAAGAATGCGGAAAGCAGCCCCTGCAGGGGATGGTCAAGGGGCGCCCGAAACATCGGGCGCGAATCTTCTTCGACACGCTCGCACAGGCCCGCGGCGGTCAGCCGCTTCAGGAGTTTGGAGGTGTTGCCGGGATCGACTGCCGCGGTGCTCGCCAGGCGGCGCAGCGGCAGGGTGCGGCCCGGATGCTCGTACAGCGCCCGCAGGATCCGGTAGCGCTCATCGCTGCCGAATACTTCGCGGAAGAGGGCGTCGTTGACGGGCTTCATGTTGTAGATGCTACAACAATTGTTGTTGAATTAACAACACAAGTCCCGGCAATGCCCTCGCCGCAGGGCCTGAATATTTATTGTATATAAAACAATGAGTTAAGATTGTTTGCCAGGGCGAGACGCCTGCTCAGGCGCTGTGGGTGTCCGTCGGCGAGCGCACCCGGGGATGACACCCTGCGGGCCATCGCGGAGGGGATCAATGCGTACTGCAGCACGGTCAGCCGGGCAGTGATGCGGGGCGAGCGGGTGGTGTGATTGCAAAACCTGCCTCCGAAACTCATTTCGAAACCGTCATTTCGAAATCCATTGGCTCCTCAGTATCCTCGGTGCTATCGGCCCATGATTGACATTTGTTGATCATTGACCAAAGCTGCATACCGCCTGTGCTGAGCCCCTCTGAAGCTGATGGCCTGCGGGTTCAATGCAAGCCCATAAAGCGCACCCGAGTGCGCAACTCAAAGTTCGCAGCGATTCCCCGAGGAGGATTTGAATGGATCACCCCGTAAAGAGCGCCGTTGTGTTCGGCAAGGCCTGCCTGCTTGCCGTTGCAGGAATGACGTTCATCCCCGTGCCGCAGGCAATGGCCGCCGATGCCATCAAGAGTTATCCCAACCGCCCGATCCGCATGCTGATGCCGAATGCGCCGGGCAGTTCCACTGATGCGCTGGGCCGGGTCGTCGCCACCAAGCTGGGCGAAGTGCTGGGCCAGCAGGTGGTGGTGGATAACCGTGCCGGCGCGGGCGGCGTGCTGGGCATGGAGATCGCGAAGAACGCCAACCCCGACGGCTATACGCTGATCTCCGCCTCCACCGCAGCGATGACCATCGCGCCGCATCTGCACAAGAAACTGCCCTACGATCCGCTGAAGGATTTTGCCTTTCTGTCGCTGTTTGCCGTGACGCCCAATGTGCTGGTGGTCAATCCGGGGCTGCCGGTGAAAACGGTGAAGGACCTGATTGATTTTGCGAAAGCGAAGGCGGGGCAGCTCAACATGGGCTCGGCGGGTTCCGGCTCGCAGAGCCATCTCGCCGGGGTGCTGCTGCAGACCATGGGCCAGTTCGAGTCGCTGCATGTGCCCTACAAGGGCGGGGCTTCCACCGCCGCGGTCGCGGCGGGTGAATCGCACTGGTCGATCAATCCGGCGCCTTCGGTGCAGGGCCTGGTCAAGGCGGGGCGGCTGCGCGCGATCGGGCACACGCTGCCCAAGCGCACGGCGATGCTTGGCGACATGCCAGCGATCGCGGAAACCGTGCCAGGTTATCAATACGGCGGCTGGCAGGGCCTGCTGGCGCCGCGGGCCACGCCGAAGCCGATCCTCGACAAGCTGCGCGACGGCCTGATGAAGACAATGAGCCTGCCGGAAATCCGCGACGCCCTGAACAAGCAGGGTGCGGAGGTGTTGACCAATACGCCCGAAGAGTTCCAGAAGTTCGTGCAGGAAGAGCTGAAGAAGTTCGGGCCCGTGGTCAAGATGGCGGGTTTGAAAGTCGAATAGCCGCCGCATCTTGCCGCGCAAAGCCCGCAGCGTGAAGCGGCAGGGGGACATCGAGCCGCTGTGCTGCCGCAGGGGGGCGGCATGAGCGCCGGCATCCTCTCGCAGGTCCGCGTCCTTGACATGACCGAAGGGGTGGCAGGTCCTTACGCCGCCACCCTGCTCGGCGACATGGGCGCGGATGTGGTCAAGGTCGAGCGCCGCGAGGGCGACTGGCAGCGCAGCGCCGGCCGCGGTGAACCCGGGCCCCACGGCAACCCGCAGTTCATCGCGCTCAACCGCAATAAGCGCGACATCGGTATTGATCTCAATGCCGCCGGCGGCCGGGCCATCGTCGAGCGCCTGGTTGCACGATCCGATGTCGTGATCTCGAACTACCGCGCCGGCGTGATGGCAAAACTCGGCTTCAGCTACGAGCGCTGCCGTGTACTCAGGCCCGATGTCATCTATTGCACGATTTCCGGATTCGGGCAGGCGGGCGCGTATGCGCAGCGGCCGGCGAGCGATACCGTGCTGCAGGCGGTGAGCGGGGTAATGAGCGTGGTCGGCGAGCCGGAAGGCATGCCGTTGCGCGTGGGTTTCCCGCTGATCGACATGACTGCGGCCAATCAAGCGGTGCAAGCGGTGCTGCTCGCGCTCTATGGCCGCCTCAGCGGGCAGGGTGGCGCGAACATCGATGTCAGCCTGATGGCCGCTGCGGCTTCGCTGATGTGCGGCGGCTATACCGAATTCCTCTCCACCGGCCGGCTGCCGCCGCGCCAGGGCAGCCAGAATAGCCTGCTCGCGCCTGCCGGCGCCTTCGAGGTGGCCGGTGGCCGCCATATCAGCATTGCGGTGCTGCGTGACTCGCACTGGACAAAATTCTGCGATGCGCTCGGACTCGATGCGCTGGCCGGCGATCCGCGCTTTGCCAGCAATGCGGGCCGTGTGCAGCATCGTGGCGAACTGCATGCAGTACTCGTGCCGCTGCTCAAATCGCAGCCCGCAGAGCACTGGCTGCAGCGGCTGCACGCAGCCGACATCCTCTGCGGCCCGATCAACTCCGTGGCCGACGTGCTGGCCGATCCCGTGCTCGCGGCCTGCTTGCCGCTGCTGGATCTGGACCTGCCCCATACGGCGCAGGCGATGGGCGCGCCGATCCGCTTCAACGGCGATTTTTTCGCCGCGCGGCGGCCCGCTCCGGCACAGGGGCAGCATACGCGCGAGGTGCTGGCCGAGCTCGGCTACACCGCGAAGGACATTGCGCGGCTGCTCGGCGACGGCAGCGCCTACGCCGAGAGCGGCTGAAGCGGGGGCGGCGGTAGAATCCCGCCATGTTTTCCTGTTGCCGCAAGCCGGCCCGCGATTCCTCTGCACCAGGGCCGTGATGACGACCAATCCCGACAGTCTGCTGGCTGCAGACCTGCGGCATGCCGGGGCACTGCATGCCCTGGGCGTGATCCGCGCACAGTCTGGCGATGCGGCGGCGGCCCTGGATTACTTTGACCGTGCCATTGCCTGCGATTCCGGGCACGACATGGCGTATTTCAACCGCGGCATCGCGCTCAAGCAATTGGGCCAGACCGAACGTGCCATTACCGTCTACAGATTCTCGATCGGGCTCAAGCCGGGCCTCGCGCAGGCGTACTACAACCTGGCTATGATCCTGCATGAGCAGGGCCTGCACGATGAAGCCCTGGCCGACAGCGAGCGTGCGATCCCGATCCGCCCCGACTATGCCAAGACGCACAGCCAGCGCGGCAACTCATTGCTGGCGCTGGACCACCCTGAAGAGTTGCCCACCGCGTATGACCGCGCGCTCGCGCTCGATCCGGCATTCTCGTTGGGCTGGTGTAATCGCGGTGTTTTATTGCAGGCGATGAATCGCCTGCGCGAGGCGCTGGATCCCGCACATGCCGAAGACCGCTGGAACCGCGCCGTGTGCCTGCTCCTCGCGGGCGATTTCATCCAGGGCTGGCCCGAATACGAATGGCGCTGGCGCCATCCGGGCCTGCGCCTCTATGGCGGCAAGCATTCGATGAGCGAACCGCGGCTCACCGCCGGCGCTGACCTGCGAGGCAAAACCGTGCTGCTTTACGTCGAGCAGCGGCTCGGCGATACCCTGCAGTTCTGCCAGAATGCCGCGCGGGTCGGGCAGCGCGGCGCGCGGGTGTGGCTGCAGGTGCAGCATGCGCTGCAGCCGTTGTTGCAGGGGCTGGAGGGTGTGGAACGGGTGTTTTCGAACCGCGATGAACTCCCCGTCTTCGACCTGCAGTGCCCCCTGCTCAGCCTGCCTGCGGTGTTCGGCGCCACGCTCGACTCCGTGCCGGCTCGGGAGTCATACATCCAGCCGTCGTCCAGCAAGCTGCAGACCTGGCGGGAGCGCCTGGGGCCGGCGCGGCGATGGCGCATCGGTCTGGTGTGGAGCGGCAGCCCCAAGCACCGCGGTGACTGCAGCCGCAGCATCGCGCTGTCCGCATTGCTGCCGCTGTTCACGCTGGATGCCTATTTGTTCAGCCTGCAGAAAGAGTTGCGGTTCGAAGATGCGCAGACCCTGGGCGTTACGCCGGGGCTGAGTCACTAGGGCCACGAACCCGCGGATTTTTCCGCTACCGCCGCGCTGTGTGAACTGATGGACGCAGGGGTCAGCGTCGATATCAGTGTTACCCATCTGGCCGGTGCGGTGAACAAGCCGCTGCCGTTCCTGCTGCCGTTTACCCCCGACTGGCGCTGGATACTGGAGAGGTCCGACGCGCCCTGGTATCCGCGCGCGACGCTGTACCGCCAGACGGTTCCCGCGGACCTGCCTTCGGTGATCGCGCGGGTCAGGGCCGGCCTGGCCGCATCAGGCTGAGCCCGCTCAGCCGTCCTGGCTTCCGCGCCAGGGCGGTGCGCTGAACATCGCGACGAGGAAATCGATGAACGCCCGGTGCTTGGGCGCCAGATTCTGGTGGTGCGGGAAGAGCACGGAAATTTCGTAGCCCCCTGCCTTGTGCGCGGGGAGCACCTCAATCAGATCGCCCGCCGCCAGCTCGCTGCGGACGTAGTAATCGGCGACCTGGATCACGCCGATGCCGGCCACTGCGGCGGCCACCAGCGCTTCATTGCTGTTGAGGGTCATCGCGCCGTGCAGCGGTCGGGTGTATTCGCCGTCCGGCCCCTTGAAACGCCAGTGCCGGATGCGGCCGTTGCGCGGCCGGCGGTAGACGAGGCAGGCGTGCTGGTCGAGGCTTTCCACCGATCGGGGCATGCCGTGGCGGGCGATGTATTCCGGCGAGGCGCACACTGCATAGCGGCAGCGCGCGAGCTGGCGCGCGGCCAGCCGCGAGGGTTGCAGCTCGCCGGAACGGATCGAGATGTCGAGTTCGCTGTCCCGGGTCTGGGCGCTGAAATCGCGGCAGATGACCTCCAGCGTGATACCCGGGTACTGGCGCAGGAATCGCGGCAGCTGCGGGATCAGCCACATCCGGCCCAGGCCCTGGGGCATGCCCACGCGCAGCAGCCCTGCGGGTTCGCGCCCGGACTGGCTGGCCACGCGCTCGGCATCCTCGAGGTCGCGCACGATCTGGCTGCAACGGGAGTAGAACTCGCTGCCCTCCGGGGTCATCGCCACCCGCCGGGTGGTGCGGTCGAGCAGCCGCACCGAGAGCTTTTTTTCCAGACGCGCCAGCGATGCGCTGACGGCGGCCGTGGTGACGCCCAGCTTGCGCGCAGCCCCGCTCAGGGTGCCGGCCTCGACCACGTTGAGGAAGACCAGGATGCCGTGCAGATTGTCCATGGGGGGTTGCGCGTGATTGTTAATGACGGAATTAACAGTCATTCTAGCCCGCACCGCCTTGCGCGGCGCGGGTCCGCATCAAAGAATCCCTGTTCACTATCACGCCGCAGGGGGATACCCCGTTGCGGCACAACAGCCCCGTCACAGGGGCGATGACCCGGAGGAATGATGAAATCCAGACATGCACAGGTGATCGCTGTTACGGCGCTGTTGCTGGCGCCGCTGTGGCTGGGGCAGACGGCCGCGCAGGCACAGGGCTGGCGGCCGGACCGGCCGGTGGAAATCATCGTGCCCACCGGGGCCGGCGGCACCAATGACGTGATGGCCCGCCTGATCCAGCAGACCTTCCAGGCCACCAAGCTGGTGACCACGCCGATAGTGGTACTGAACAAGGCCGGCGGCAACCAGAACCTTGCCACGGTGCACCTGGTACAGAACAAGGGCAATCCGCATGTGCTGCTGTATTCGACCGCGACCATTTTCACCAACGAGATCGCTGGCCTGACCAAGGACAAGTACACCGACCTGACGCCGATCGCGCTGCTGCTGGTGGATTATTCGGTGGTGACCGTGAAGGCGGATTCCCCGCTGAAAAGCATGCGCGAACTGGTGGCGCGCCTGAAAGCGGATCCGGGCTCCATTTCATTTGGCCTGGTCAGCCGCGGCGGCCCCAACCACCTCGCCCTCGCGCAGGCGATACGCGCCGCGGGCCTGGACCCGAAAGCGCTGCGGCTGGTGGTGTTCAAGACCAATGCCGAATCCATGACGGCGCTGATCGGCGGCCACATCCAGGCGGTGGTGTCTTCAGTCAGCGCCGCTCTGCCCCAGGTCGAGGCGGGTCAAACGCGGATGGTCGGCATCGCCGCGCCGCGCCGCCAGAGTGGCAAGCTGGCGCAGGTGCCAACGATGCGCGAGGAAGGCATGAACGCGACCGGCATTGCCAACTGGCGCGGCATTCTCGGCGCCGGCGGCATCAGCTCGGCCCAGGCTGCGTTCTGGAGCAATGCGCTGGCCAAGGCCGTCGTCACCGACGAGTGGAAAAAGCAGCTCGAGGAAAACAGCGTGGCTTCCGAATTCATTTCGGGTGAGGCTTTCCGCAAATGGCTGGCGGAGGCCTACGAAGACACCCGTTCGGTGATGTCGGATCTGGGCCTGGTGGCGAAGTAGGGCGGCCTCGCCCTACTTCAGGGGCTCAAAGGACAGCTTCGCCGGCACGCCAATCTTGACCGCTTCGTCCACCGCTTCGGCGGCTTTGATCGTCATTCGCGCGGGATCGATTTTGGCTGTTTTCGCCATCGCTGCGGCAATCGCTTCGGCCCGCGCTTTGCCCAGCTCGCCAAGCGCGGCCGGCGGCAGCGGTTGCAATTCGACCAGCCGCTGGTGCATGGCGACGTACAGTTCACGGTCGCCGCCGCCGCGGCCGACCAGTGCCAGCGCGGCATTCACCCGCGAAGCCTCGCGCCCGCTGCTTTTGCGGTAGCTCTCGACGAACTGAGTCACTGCATTGCCACCGGCGCGTGTTTCCAGCATCTGCTCCAGCGCGCGCTGGGTTTTCACGTTGTCGAACCCCACCGGGCCGGGATCCTCGCCAGGCGCGAGCCTGGTGCCTTCCCGTGCAGCGAGATCGGCTCGCACTGCGGCGGCGCGCAGGGCCCTTCCATCAATGTCCTTGTGCCAGGTGCCCTGCACCTGCAGCTTGAGCTGGGGCCGCTTCTCCAGGCCTTCGGCGACACGCCGCAGTTTTTCCAGTTCGGTCGGCAATACGCGCGCACCGCCGGCGTCAAAAACGATATCGCCCAGCGTATCGGCGTTGCCGCCAAACAGTGAAGACAGCGCGCGAAACGGCGCGGTGACAATGCGCGTGAGCACGGTGCGGATGGCCTGCCAGACCAGGTGGCCATAGCTGAACTCGGGGTTGTCGACGTCGCCCGAGACCGGCAGCGCGAGGTCGATCCGGCCCTGGCTGTCGGTGAGCAGCGCGATCGCGAGGTCGAGCGGCAGGCTGACCGCGGTCGGACTTTCGACACGCTCGCCCAGCGTGAATTTTTCCAGCAGCAGCTTGTTGTCGCCGGCGAGTTTGCTGTTCTCGACTTTGTATTGGAGGTCGAGCGACAGCTTGCCCGAGGCGATACGCCGGCCGGCGAAGGTGGCGGTGTAGGGCGTCATCGGCGGCAGGTCAACGTTGCGGAAATTGACTGCGATGTCAGTGAATTTTTTCGGCGCGAAGGGCTGGATCGTGCCTTCGGCGCGGGCGAGGCCGAATTCCGCGATGCCGCCTTCGAATCTCAGGTTGGCGCGAGATTCCGGTGCCGAGGAGAGACCGCTGGCCGAGCCGTTGAGATTCCTGATGAAGGTGGAGAAGGGCAGGACCAGACTCTGGTCGGAAAAATCCATGGCGCCGCCCTCGACGCTGATGCGGTTGACATTGATCGTCATCGCCGCCGCGGTTGCGGGCGGTGTGGATGCCGGCGCGGGAGAGGGCGAGGCGGGGGTGGTCGCTGCAGGCGCGGCTGGCAGCGGAGCGGCCGCGGGTGCCGAAGGACGCCGGATCGCGGCGAGATTGGTGGTCTTGTCCTTGTTGATGAGCAAGCGGAGATAAGGCTCGCTCAGTACGACCTGGGCGATCGCCAGACGGTTTTCACCGATGTCGGCATCGAGGTCGGTGGCTGCAAGCCGCTTGAACGCAAACAGACGCTCGCGGTCGCTCGCCACCCGCAGTTCAACCGACTCGGCTGCAACATTGCCGGTATAGCGGATGGCGCCTGGGGATTTGCTGCCGTTCCACAGCACGCGGCCTGTGGCGCCAAGGCTGCCCGAGGCCAGTGTCAGCGTGGTGTCGCGCTTGAGCAGGGTGTCGAGGGGCGCCAGGGTGAGCGTCTCGAGGTCCACGCGCAGGTCTGCGGTTTCACGGCCGGGATCAACGTTGCCCCGGACCTTGAGGCTGCCGCCCTGTTTCACGCGCAGGGCGAGGTCCAGTGCCGCCGCACCCTTACCGGGCCAGTTCAGCCGCGTCAGGCTTGCGTTGATCGCCTCCAGATCATAGGCCAGCGCAGGCTGGTAGGACTGGTCAGCGAAAGCAATGCTGTGGCCGGCCACGTCGAAGCGCTCGACCGCAATCTTCAGGGACGAAGGCTTGGGCTGCGAGGGTTTGCGCGCCGCGAACAGATCAGCGAGCGCGATGCGGCCTTCGGTATCGCGGGCGATGCGGGTGAGGCCGCCGGCGAGACGGGCGGTGGCCACTGCGAGCCGCTGCTGCTGCAAGTCGAATGACAGACCGTTGATCCCGGCGTCCTCCACGCTGATCAGCGCTTCCGTTGCGGACAGCGGTTGCAGTGCGATGCCGCCGGCCCTGGCGGACAGGTCCTGTACCTGGACCTGGGCCTTGCCGCCGAGGGCGAGGTTCATGGCGAGTTTGGCTTCGAGGTTTGCCAGCGTCGCCCGCAGAGGCGTTACCCGGCTCATGTCGGTGAAGGACAGCGACAGCGGGCCGATCGCGATCTGCGGCAGCAGCACCTGCCAGGGTGCCGCAGTCGATTCGCCGGCGGCCAGGCCCGCCGGGGCCGGTTTCTCGGTTGCCGTGGCGCGGACCAGCTGGGACCAGTCAGGCACGCCCCCGGCATCGAGGGTGACATCGACCGCGGCATCGGCAAGGCGGATGTTTTTGAAATTCAGGGTGCGCGATTCGAGTTCGAAGCTGCCGTCCTCGAGCGCCAGCGTGCCGAGCCTGAGCAGGGGCTCGCGGCTGTCGGGCTTCGCCACCACGAGATCCTTGACGCTGAATCCCAGTTCGCTTAC
>JAJTHX010000183.1 GCA_021300125.1 Betaproteobacteria bacterium
ATGTCGAAGTCCTCGACGGCGTGATCGAAGCCATCCATCTCAACACCTGGGGCATCCAGACCCAGCAGCCGGCGATGGACATGCTGCAGGGCCGCTACGGTCCGCCGACGCGCAGCCGCAGTGAAAAACCGAAAAACGTGCGCTCGCGCATCCCGGTGCTGCACGCCGCCTGGGACCGCGGCGATTTCGCGGTGCGCTACACCGGCGCCACCACCAGCATCGACTGGGGCCGCATCACGCTGGCCACCCCGCGCTACCTGAAGCTGACCGGGGACACGGCAAAGCCCTGAGCGCCTTGGTGCATAATGCGCGCTCTTTTCACACACGAAAGCCCAACACCATGGCAGCCATCACCACCGCAAGCGGATTGATCATCGAAGAACTCGTCGTTGGCAGCGGCGAGGAAGCCGTCGCCGGACAGTACGTCACCGTGCATTACACCGGCTGGCTTACCGACGGCAGCAAGTTCGATTCGAGCAAGGACCGCGGCGACCCCTTTGAATTCCCGCTCGGCGCGGGCCATGTCATCAAGGGCTGGGATGAAGGCGTGCAGGGCATGAAAATCGGCGGCTCGCGCAAGCTCACGATACCCGCGAACCTCGGCTACGGCGCGCGCGGCGCCGGCGGCGTGATTCCGCCCAATGCGACGCTGGTGTTTGAAGTCGAACTGCTGGGCGTTGAATAACCGGGCAGCACAACACCAGGGAGGCACACGGCCATGGGCAGCCATGTCAGGATCAAATCCGCCAGCGGCAGCGGCGAGTTCGACTGCTACCTCGCGCTGCCCGCCGGCAACGGCAAGGCGCCGGCGGTGGTCATGGCCTCCGCGGTGCATGGCGTCGATGCCGACATCCAGGGCATCGCCGATGCCTTCGCCGCCGCCGGTTACATTGCTGCTGCGCCAGACCTGTTCTGGCGCACCGTGCCCGGCCCGCTCCCGCGCGGCGACGAGCGCTCGGCCCAGCGCTCGCAGCCGCGGCTGCCGGTGATCAAGACCGGTGAAGCGGATATTGCAGACACGCTGGCCATGGTACGCGGGCTGGCGCAGCACAACGGCAAGGCGGCAACCATGGGCTTCTGTTTCGGCGGCCCCTATGCCGTAATCGGACCCCAGCGCCTGGGCTTCGATGCCGGCATCGGCTGCCACAGCACCCAGATGGGCGACTTCGAGCTGGAATTCGACGGCCTCGCCAAACCGGTATGCCTCATCTGGGGGGATGCCGACCACGCCGCACCGCCGGAACTGCGCGAGCGTTATCTCGCACGCGCCGCGCGCCAGCCCTCGCTCTCCGTGCACATCTTTCCCGGCGTCGAGCACGGCTACATGATGCGCAGCAACCCCAAGGCCTGGAGCGAGCCGACCTACCGGTTCAGCATGGACCAGGCGCTGGAGATCCTCAAGGCGCTGCGCTGAACGGCATCAGCGCTTGCCGATCAGGCAGGCCAGCAGGCCGCGCTCCTCTTCACTGAGCCGTTCATCTGCGTCAGCCAGCGGCGCCCAGCGGCGCCGGAATGCGGCCACTGCCGCGGCGGGCCGGCTGACGTCATAGCCCAGCGCCGACAGCAACAAGCGGTCGTTCGCCCCTGCCGGTGCCTCAGGATATGGCGGCTCGCACCACAAGCCAAAACCCGCTTCGGCCAGCCGGCGCCACGGAAACTGCGCGCTGGGGTCAGCCTTGCGCCCCGGCGCGACATCGCCGTGGCCGAGCACATTCTGCGGCGGCATGCGCCAGCGCGTGGTGATGTCGCGCAGCAGCACGATCAGCGATTCAATCTGCGGGATCGCAAACGGCTCCTCGCCGGAGTTGTCGAGCTCGATGCCGATCGAGGCGGAGTTGAGGTCGCGGTTGCCGGCCCAGTACGAATGCCCGGCATGCCAGGCGCGGCGCCGCTCGTCGACCAGGTAATGGATACGGCCATCGCGGCTCACCAGGTAATGCGAGCTCACCCGTGACAGCGGACTGGTGAGGGTGGACAGAGCCTCTTCTGCGGTGGCGTTGGTCGTGTGGTGCAGGATCACGTATTGCGGCCGGCGATCGCCGTGGTTGGGCGAGGGCCGCAGCTCGACCTCAAGGCTGCCGGGCGGCGACAGCGCGCCGCAACCCGCCAGACCAGCCGCCACCAACAAGACCACGATCCTGCGCATGCACCACTCTCCCCGACGGGTCCTCACCATTGCCGCCCATGGCCTGCCGTCTGACCCCAATGAATCTAACACGCAGCCCCCGCGCCGAATGAATCGGTTAATCTTCACCCATGTCCGAAGATCCGCTGCGCGAGATCAGCCGCGAGGCTCTGAACGAGCTGCCGGTTCGCTGCTATGAAGGTGCGGTGAATTTCGTGGCGAGCCCGGCGCAGCTGCACGCCGCCAGGCTCGATGTGCTCAACGAACGCGTGATCGGCTTCGATACCGAGACCCGGCCGGCCTTTCGCAAGGGCGAGAGCTACCTGCCCAGCATCGCGCAGGTGGCCACCGCGGAAGCGGTGCACATCTTCCCCCTGCGCCACCCCGACACCCACCGCCTGCTTGCCGAGCTGCTGGCCAGCGCCGACATCGTCAAGGCCGGCGTTGCACTCGCCAATGACCTGCGCACGCTCAAGCAGCGCTTCGATTTCAGCGAGCGCCGCGTGGTGGATCTCGGCGTGGTCCCCAAGCGCAACGGCTACGCCCAGTCCGGCGTGCGCAACCTGGCGGGCCTTGCGCTGGGCTTTCGCATCGTCAAGGGCGCGAAGACCACCAATTGGGCTGCGGCACAGCTTTCACCGGCCCAGATCGCCTACGCCGCCACCGATGCCTGGGTCTGCCGGGAGCTATTCCTGCGCTTTGAGTCCAGCGGGCTGGTCAACTGATTGCGACGGCTGTCGAGTACCGCCAAAATGACGGGATGATCCAGCCCCACCCGTCACGCCCCGCACCCTGGCAACGTGCCCTCGCGCTGCTGGCCGCGGTCACCACCGCACTGCTGATCGGCAGTTGCGCGCAACTGCCGTCCACGGGTGTGACTTCCATCGTGTTCCAGCCCCCCGGCAAGGACAGCAAGGAACTCGAAAGCGAGTCGGTGCAGACCCAGGTGGTGCAGAAGCGCCTGGGCGTGCACCAGTTCCGGCTGAGGGGACCTTTCGCCGTGACCACACGCAACGGCGAAACGCTGCGCCTCTCGGCCAAGGAACGCATCCCGATGGATCTCTACCTGTCGAGCGAAAACCGCAGCGCACCGCTGGTGATCCTGCTCCATGGCTACAACAACACCCGGGCGGACCATGCCTACCAGGGGATGCATCTGGCGACCTGGGGCATGAACAGCATTGTGCTGCAGCTGCCCAACCGGGGATCATGGATCAACAACGGCCGCACGCTGGCCCGCGTCGTGGAGTATCTGAGAAAGCGGCCGAGCGAATTCCCCAACGTCGACCTCAACCGCATCATCCTTGTCGGCCATTCCTTCGGCGCCTCGGCCGTCGCCTACGCGCTGGCCCAGGGCGCCCCGGCAAGCGGTGCGGTATTGCTCGACCCGGCCTCCTTCGGCGCGGCGCTACCCGCAGCGCTGTCGAAAATCAGCCGGCCGGTGATCGTGCTTGGCGCCGACGAGGAAATCTTCCCGGCGCGCGGCCGCGACCTGTTCTTCCGCCACATCCGCAGTAACGTCGGCGAACTGTCCATCCGCAATGCCGGCCACGAGGATGCACAGTTCAGGCTCAAAGACAGCGGGCGCGAGGAGCAGCTTGATTTCCTCAGTGCGCTGACCGCGGGCGTCATCAGCATCAGTTCCACCGGGCAACTTGATTTTGCCTGGCAAAGTTACACTTCGCTGGCGGATGCGCAGCGATTCTACGACCTGCGCCTGAAATGAAAACACCCCAGCTCCGGCCTGCCCCCCCTCATTCCCGATCCTGGATACGCACAAACCCGATGAAACAGATCCTCCCCCGCTGCCTGACCGCCTTCCTGCTCTGCCTGCCGGCCCTGCCGGCCTGTGCCGCGGAGGCCACGCCAGTCGAAATCGAATTCTCGCGGCAGCAGAGTATCCTCCACGGCCGGGGCACGCTGCGCCTTGAAGGCTACGTCATTGATCGCGGCCTTGCCTCCTATGCGCACGCCCTGATGCCGGGCTTCGAAGACGCGGTGGAGCGTCTCGGCCCGAAGGATCGCTGGCTCGACATCGGCGCCGGCCGGGGCCAGGCGATCATTGACTATTACGCACCGCCCAGCGACGCCGATGCCCTGCGCAAGCCACCGCGGCGCAAGGCCGACACCGTGGCGATGTCGATCGAGGACCGGCGCATGGAAGCCTGGCATCAGACCGCAGCGCGGCTTGAGCCGGGTCAGATGCGCTATGTGTTCGACAAGCCGCTGCGCGCCTTCAGCGCCGCCGACCTGGGTGGCCAGTTCCAGCTGATCAGCGACGTCATCGGCGGCTTCTCCTACACCGAGGAGCTGTCGATGTTCATGGAACGGGTGATGTCGCTGCTGACGGTGGACGGTGTCTTCTACAGCGCGCTGCAGGACGTGCGCAACGAGGACGGCGATAACAAGCCTTTCTACCCCAACGAACCTTTCCTGACCCGGATCTTCGACGAGAAAGGCGCCGAAACCAGCATCTGCGCCTGGCTGCGCCGGATCCAGTGTGCTGAAGTGGTGTGCATGCCGAAAAGTGGCTGGAAACCGCCGCTGCAGACCTACCGGGTGCGCAAGACCTGCGAGGCGGTCAGTGTGCCGCGCCTCGAGCGCACCCGCTTTGTCGCAGGCACGCCGCCTGAACGCAGCTTCCGGATCACACCGGCGCCCGCGGCTGCGCGCTGAATCCGGCCCGGGCTTACTCCCGCGGGATCTTCGCCGCGGTGATGACCTTGCCCCAGGCTGCAATCTCGGTCTTGATCTGGGCCAGAAATTCGGCGGGCGAGTTGCCTTCAGGCTCGATGCCCAGCGCGGTCAGGCGTTCACCCACCTCAGGCCTTCGCACCATCACCGTCATTTCGCGGTGCAGGCGGTTGACGATGGCTGCCGGGGTGCCTTTCGGCGCGTGCAGCCCGTACCAGGACAGCACTTCGTAGCCGGGAACGGTCTCGCCAATGGTGGGCAGGTCAGGGGCCGAGGCGATGCGCCGGGTACCCGTGACCCCGAGCGGGCGCAGCTTGCCGGCCTTGATGTGCGGGAAAGCGGAGGAATACGCCGAGATCAGCATCTGCACCTGACCCGCCATCAGTTCGGTCAGCGCTGGTCCGGCGCCCTTGTACGGGACGTGCACGATGTCCACGCCGGCGAGAAACCGGAACTGCTCGCCGGCCAGATGCGCGGTTGAACCGCTGCCGGCAGAGGCAAAGTTGATCGCACCCGGCTTGGCCCGCGCCAGCGCGATCAGGTCCTTCACCGTTTTTGCCGCCACCGAGGGATGCACCACCAGCACCAACTGGCTGGAACCGACGCGGCTGATCGGCTGGATGTCGCGCGTGGGGTCGTACGGCAGCTTGAGTCGAAGGTTGGGGGCGATCACGATCTCCCCGCCGGCTGACATCAGCGTGGTGTAGCCGTCGGGGGCGGACTGGGTGAGGATGCCCACGGCCAGCGTGCCACCGGCACCCCCGCGGTTGTCGACGATGACCTGCTGGCCCAGCGCCTCGCTAAAATGCTGCGCGGTGATGCGCGCGGTGAGGTCGCTCGGCCCTCCCGGCGGGTAACTGACCAGCATGCGGATCGGCCGCACCGGGTATTTGACATCCGCGGCCTGCGCCTGCGCGGCAGCCGCCATCGCGACACCCGCACATGCCGCCGCCATCTTCCACATTGTCTTGCTTGTCATTGCCTTTCCTCCATGCCCAGGGCAGTCCTGCCACCCGACGCGTCCGAGTGTAGCGCAGCCATCGCCGCCGCGAATCCGGTAAAGTGCGCATCACAACAAACAAACCTGAATTACCGCAGCACCATCCCGGGAGGGGGTCATGGTCCATCGTCGCAGCCTCGTTGTGCTCGCAGCCTCGTTGTTGCTTGCATGCACGCCTGCCGCGTCACGCGTCACCCGCATCGTCATCGACCACACGGCATCGCCCGCCTTCTGCAAGGGCGAAAACTGCGCGGCCTACGGCAGTGCCGGCCAGTACGAACAGATCGCCGGCCGCGCCTGGGGCGAGCTCGACCCGGATGATCCGCTCAACGCGCTGATCCAGGACATCCAGCTCGTGCGTGAGCGTGACGGCAAGGTGCGCTACGTCGCCACCTTCGTCATCACCAAGCCGGTGGACAACGCCAGGGCCAGCGGCATGCTCTGGCACGAAGTGCCCAACCGCGGCCGACCGGTACTGATCTCGGTCCAGGAACGGGAATTCGGCGACATCGGACTCGCCAGCGCCTGGCAGGGCGACAACGCCGGCTTCGGCACCACGCTCGGTACCACGGTGCGCGAAACCATGTGGGTCGGCGCCAATCACTGGCTGCAATTGCCGGTGGTGAGGGAACGTGATGGCTCGGCGGTCACCGGCCCGGTGTTCGGCAGGATCATCAACCGCAGCGGCCCGGGTGCACAGCCGCTGCTCGTGCAGACCAACCCTGTGCCCTATCTGCCGGCAAGCCTCGACACCCGGGAGGCCTCCCTGGTCTCGCGCGACCACGAAACCCTCGACGGGCGAGTGCGCGGCGAAACGAAGATTCCACCCGAGGACTGGAAATTCTGCGGCGGCGGCAGCTTCGACGAGCCCCTGCCGCTGACCGCGCTGCCGGTGCAGATCTGCCTCCGGGGCGGTTTCAATCCGGCAAAACTGTACCAGGTGGTCTACAACGCAAGGGACCCGTATCCGCTGGGCATCGGTTTCGCCGCCTGGCGCGACCTTGGCGCCTTTTTCAAATACGCCAGGACCGACGACCACGGCACGCCCAATCCGGTTGCGGGCCTCATCACCCACAGCATCGCACGCGGCCGCTCGCAATCCGGAAATTTCCTGCGCGGCTGGCTGCACCTGGGATTCAACCAGGACGAGGTAAAACGCCAGGTGCATGACGGCATGTGGCCGGTGATTGCCGGACGCCGCATCGCGCTCAATTTCCGCTGGGCCCAGCCCGACGGCGTGCTCGAGTTGTACCAGGCCGGCAGCGAGGGACCGCAATGGTGGGTGCCCTGGCCGGACCGCGCGCGGCGGCTGCCGACACGCAGCATCCAGGACCGCTGCATGGCGAGCAGAACCTGCCCCAAGATCATCGAACATTTCGGTTCTGCCGAAATCTGGGGACTCAAGCTCGGACCCGAGTGGGTGGGCACCGACGCACGCAAGGACATCCCGCTGCCCGACAACGTGCGCCGCTACTACATCGCCAGCAGCACCCATGGCGGCGGGAGCGGCGGCTTCAACACCAGCCTCGCTGAATTCCACCAGAAGGCGAAACCGGTGCAATGCCCCGGCAACAACTGGGGCACCGGCGTGCTGCCGGCCAATCCCGTCTCGCACGAGGAAGCCTGGCGAGCGATCACCGTGCATTTCCGCGACTGGGTGATGAGAGACGTTGCACCGCCGCCGAGCCGTTATCCGACGATCAAGGCCAGGCAGCTGGCGCCTCCGGAGCGGCAAGCCATGGGTTTTCCGGTGCTGCCCGGACTGCGCGCCGGCCTGCCCGAACCGGGGCTGATCAATCCCCTGCTCGATTATGACTGGGGGCCGCAATTCGATCCCAGCGACGCCAGTGGCGTGCCGACGCTGGCGCCGCCGCGGATCCGGCAGGTATTGCCGATGCTGGTTCCGAAGGTGGATGTCGACGGCAACGAGGTCGGCGGCATTCCCGTGGTGCTGCTGGAAGCACCGCTGGGCACCTACCTCGGCTGGAACATCACCGCCAGCGGTTTCCATGCCGGCCGGCTGTGCAGCTATGCCGGCGGCATGGTGCCTTTCGCGCGCACCCGCGCCGACCGTGAGGCCAACCGCGACCCGCGCCTGTCGCTGGAGGAGCGCTACGGTTCACATGCCGGCTATGTCGAAGCGGTGCGCAAGGCCGTGGAAAGGGTGCGTGCCGCGGGCTTCCTGCTGGAGCGCGACGCGGCAGCACTGGTCAAGCAGGCTGAAGCGAGCAACGTGCTGCGCTGAAACGGGTGGGAGCGCGACCTTCAGGCCGCGACCGGGTCGAGACCGCGGATCATCAAGCGCAGCTGCTCGCCGGTGATGCGCTCGATGGTGATGCGATTACGCTCGACGTGACGGCGCGCCTCTACGGTAAAACTGCCCGAAGTCACCACGAACACGCCGGCTGTGCCCTCGGCCGCAGCCACCGCACACAGTTCGCGCACCACGGCGACCCCGACGCGCTGTACGCGCCAGTGCTTGCATTGCACCAGATAGCGGTCCTCGCCGATGCTTGCGACGAGATCAACACCAGCTTCGGGCATGCGCGCAGCGCGCTGCTCGACGGCAAAACTCTTGCGCCGGAAAAATTCCGCCACCAGGTTTTCGAATTCGCGGCCGGAGAGTTTCTGCAGCACCGAGCCGCCCTGCTCCGCCGCCACCTCGGCGTAATTGCGCTGGTGACGGTATCCGAGCCAGGCCGACCACGCCGAGAGCGTGAGAAAGGCGGCGGGCAGCAACACCTGCGCCGCCAGCGCCAGCCCGCGCACTGCGGGCAGCGCCACGCCGTCGCGCGGCAACGGCGCCGCATTGAGCGTCAGCACCTGCAGCATTGCCCACGAACCCGCAGCGGCGATCAGGCCACTCCACCACGGCAGGCGTGCGGCGAATTCGACCAGGCGTTCGAGGGGATTGATCATGCGGGACATGGCGGACCGATTGTGCAACGACCGTTGCAGCCCGGTCAGCGCACTACTTCGCAATCAGCGCAATGCGCCAGCGGCACCAAGGCTGGGCCCGCACTTGGTGTGAAATCCTAACTGTTTGTTTTTATTGATATTTTATACTGCCGGGCTGCGCATGAAAGGCGCCACGCCGATCAGCCACTGGTGCAGCACGGCAGCGAACACCACCCACAGCGCGGTGCCCGCGATGAGCACGATCACGGTGCGCACGCCCTCGCCGGGCGGATACACCGTGCCCGCCGCACGGTCACGCCGCCGAGCGGCAATGAAATCGGCGACCGCCCAGGCGAGAAAAGCCCCGAACAGGATGACTTCGGCAGCGCGGCCGTTTGACAGCAGGTGGGCCAATGCCCATAACTTCACGGCCAGCAGCATCGGATGGCCGAAACGCGCCTTGAAATGATTGCGTGACACATAGGTCGCAACCAACAGCACCATGGATGGCAGCATCAGCAGCGCGGCAATGTGGCGTGTGAACGGTGGCGGGTCGTAGAGCGGCAGTCCGAGTCGTCGTGCCTCGCCGTAGCCGATGACCAGCAATACGAAGCCTGCCAGAGACGCCAGCGAATACAGTCCCTTCCAGTGATTCAGTCCGATGCGCGCGATCATGCGGGTGCGCCAGGGGTCGGCCACGATGCGCACCGAATGCACGCCCAGGAACACCAGTAACCCAAGTATCAGCCAAATCATTTTTTTCCTTTCAGGAAACAGACGCTGGAAGACCTGCTGATTGATGAACACCGCGCGTCACTGCCGCAGCCGGCCCGGAAGGAACATGCTGCTATTCGATGACCATGAGAGTCAGCAACAGCATAAAAACAGCGATCGAACTCCATCTCAAATTCATTTCGAAAAGTCATAACGTCACCCAAGGCGTGGCATGCAAGCCCCTTGAAAACAGAAATTTTTTATGCAAGGAGCGGGACCGCCGATACCCTGCCTCCCTTCGCCAAAATCAAACATCAGGGCTTGATCCCCGAAGCTCTTACCACCTTGCCCCACCGTTCAATCTCGTCGGCCAGCATCTTGCGGAAATACTCCGGCGACTCGGCGATGGGGTCGGAACCCATCTGCAGGATGCGGTTGCGGAAGTCCTCGCGCCTCACCGCATTGACGATCACCCGGTTCAGGGTGTCGACGATGGGCTGCGGCGTGCCGCGGGTGACCAGCACGCCGTACCAGGTCTGCGTCACAAAGCCGGGCAGCCCGCCTTCAATCATGGTCGGCACCTCCGGCATCAGCGTCGAGCGCTTTTCGCTGGTGATGCCGAGCACGCGGAAGCGGTTGATCAGCGGCTGCGCGGCGGGAATGTTGCTGAACGAAAACTCGACCTCACCGCTGGCCAGCGCGGTCAGCGAGGGGCCGGTGCCCTTGTAGGGGATATGCGTGAAGTCGCCCTTGATGAAGAGCTTCAGCATTTCACCCGACAGGTGCTGGGTACTGCCGCTGCCGGATGACGAGTAGTTCATCTTGCCGGGATTCTTTCGCACCACGGTGATGAACTCCTTGACGTTCCTCGCCGGCACCGAGGGATGGGTCAGCAGCAGGTTGGCACTGGAGGCGAACACCGCCACCGGGATGAAATCCTTGACCGGGTCGTAGTTGAGCTTCGGATACAGCGTGGCATTGACGCCCAGCGCGGCCGAACTGAGGAACAGCGTGTAGCCGTCGGAGGGCTGGCGCACGATGAACTCGGCGGCAATGTTCTGCGCCTGGCCGGCGCGGTTCTCGACGATCACCTGCTGGCCCAGCGCCTCGGCGATCTGCGGCGCAATCAAGCGGCCCATGATGTCGCTGCCGCCGCCGGGCGCGTAGCCGACAATCATACGGATCGGTTTTACCGGGTACTTCTCCTGCGCTTGAGCCACCGTTGCAATCACCGCCAGCAGCGCGGCTCCTAACAGGCTGAGTGTGCGCGTCATTGATCCTCCAGAATCAGGTTTTTGTAGCCAAAAAGATGCGGCTTTGCCTGCCGAACCGGGAGCATAACGCAGGCCACTGGCGGTGGCTTAACCAGCCGTACCCGCGGCAACATTGGCGCACCGCTGCGGTCACTACGGTCGGGATTGCACCGGTTGGCCGGGTCTCCTAAACTCCAGTCATGTACGCATTGCGCCGCATTTTCAGCTTGCTGCTCCTGATCAGCCTGCCCTTGCAGGGTCTGGCCGCTTTCGCCCCGACAACCCCCTGTGCCGAGGGCCACGTGCCGGCGTACGCCGGGGCCGTGCACGCGCATGCCCCTGACAGCGGCGGCCATCACATGCACACCACGCCGGATCCGCAGGGGCCCGGACAAGAAGGCGGCGCGGGGACCGGACATACCTGCTGCCATCACGTCTACACCGGCACCCCGCCCCTGGCGGCGCCGGCCACCCCGGAAGCACCCGGGGTTTTACTGCCGCGGGTTTCCCTGCTCGCGACGCTGTTCATCCCCGACCTGCCCCAGCGCCCGCCACGGGCCTGATCCCCGACGCAATCAGATCCGGCTTTGCGCATTCGCGTGACGCCGGCCCTGGGTCGCGCCCGGCTTGCGCCGCGCGCAAGGCCCGCATCACTCACGGGGATCGATGATGGATTCAAGACCTTATCGCGGCGCCGCATTCGCGCTCGCCGCCATGTGCAGCACTTACGCGGTTGCGCAGCCGTCGCTGCCTCGCGCGCACCCGGCCGATGCGTCGGCCGCCGCGCCGGCGCCGGCC
>JAJTHX010000056.1 GCA_021300125.1 Betaproteobacteria bacterium
GGTGGCGCGCACCCCGGAATGGAATGCCGAACTGCAGGCCCAGTACTGGGCCAACACGTACTGTGACGGCGCCGAACTCGGTGCGATGCTCGATCGCGAGGACGAGGTCATGGGCGCGCTGCTGCGGCAACTCGGCCTGATCCCCGGCTGATCCCGCTTTATTTCATAAGTATTTGTTTTTATTGAATATTTTTTGAGCGACCCGGGCGCTGTGCTATCCTTGTGCCCCCTTGCCATTCCGGCAGGGCCCGGCGGAGCCCGCAGTCATGAAAACCGAAGTGCATGTCCACGGCAGTGTCTTCCTGTGCAAAGGCGTACGCCTGTCGCAGGTCGAACTCGCGCTGCGCCCCTGGCTCGACTATGTCGATGCCGACCACATTGCCGACGCCAAGAGCCTGGAGCGCGACGAACAGGGCATCGTCTTTGACGCACGTGAGCGCGTGATCAGCATCTGCTGGACCGGCGATGTCGGACGCAGCTTCCACAACAAGCTGACCGAAGCCTGCAACGCACTCGGCCCGCTGACCGAATACGCCTCCGAGGTTGAAGTCACCTACTACCCGGACAGCGGCGAGGACGAGTTCTACCAGTTCTTCGTCGGACCGACGCCGGAGGCGATCCACGAATTCCGCCGCCAGTGCGTGGTCGAGGATCTCGAACTGATGCTGTCGCGCCACATCGGCAAGACCGAGGTCGAACAGGTCACCGAACTGGTCACGCGCATGTTCGACGCGCACAAGCCGGAGAAACCGGCCGCGGAATCCCCCGCCTCGGGCAGTTCAACGGTGATCCCGCTGCACCCGCGCAACCGGCACCTGCACTGACTGCCGCACTGGCCGGATTCCGGCCGCCGCGCGGCCGGCATGGCGGATTAATCCGGCTTGCCGGGGTCGCCGATCTTCAGCGCGGGCACGCGCAGGCCCGTGAAAATCGACAGGCAGCGCAGCACCACGATCACCGCCATGCCGGCGTAGCCGGCCGTCACGCGCTCGATCCCCGCCAACTGCAGCAGCAGATAGGCCACGATGCCCGCAATTGCAGCGGTGGCATAGATCTCCCCGCTTTTCAGCAGCAGCGGCAGTTCCGCGATCAGCAGGTCGCGCAGCACGCCGCCGGCGACCCCGGTCATGGTGCCGAGGATCACCACCACGATGCCGCCATAACCGGCGACTTCGGCGATGCGCGCACCGCTCACCGCGAACAGCGCCAGGCCCAGTGCGTCGGCGATCAACAGCGCACGCAGCGGAATTTCACGCACCCGCACCACCAGCATGGTCGCCAGGGTCGCGGCAAGGATCACCCACAAATAAGCCGTGCTGGTCAGCCAGAACACCGGCCGATCAATCAGCAGGTCGCGCAACGTGCCGCCGCCGACGGCGGTGACGGTGGCAATCACGAGCACGCCGAACCAGTCGAGGTGCTTGCGACCGGCGGCCAGCACGCCGCTGGCGGCGAACACCGCGACACCGAGGTAATCCATCGCCTGCAGTGGCGAGACCGGAAACAGCGGAAGGTTCATCGGCAGGGTTCCGCAGCGCCGCTTCAGGCGCGCTTTTGCAGCGCGTCCTTGCGGAAGCTGATGGTCGCCTCGGGATCGACCTTGACATGGATGATCGCCGGCTTGCCGGCCTTCAGCGCATCGCGCAGCGCATCGGCGGTCTCGCCCGGCGCCTGCGGGTGATAGCCGTTGCCGCCGGTGAGCTTCATCACTTCGTCAAACCGCGGGCTGTGCACATGCGCGCCGATATAGCGCTCCTGGTAGAAATCGCGCTGGTAGGCGATCTCCGAACCCCAGGTGCCGTTGTCCATCACGATGCCGATGGCGGGAATGTTGCTCGCCACCGCGGTGGTCATCTCGCCCATGGTCATGCCGAAGCCGCCGTCGCCCATCAGCGAGATCGCCGCGCGCTGCGGCGCGCCGACCTTGGCGCCGATGGCTGCCGAATAGGAGAAGCCGACCATGCCGCAGTCGAGCGGCGTCAGCAGCGCCGGGGTTTCATAGCAGGGCAGCTGGTCTGTGGCCTGGAAGCCCGTCGTGCCGGCATCGAGCGTGAAGATGGCGTTGCGCGGGGCGGCCTTGCGCACCTCGGCGTAGATCACGTCGGGATGCATCGGCGTGCCGCCGCGGGCGCCCGAAGCCTCGCGCTCGGCCCACAGCGCGGCGCGGGCCTTGAGGTAGGCCGCATTGCGCTCGCGCCACGGTGCCTTGTCCGCGGCAATCGGCGCCATCAGCGCGGCCAGGCCGTCAATCAGCGCGCCGGCGTCGGCGGTGACTGCCAGCGCCGCCGGGAAGTAACGGCCCAGCGCCGCGGGATCCACGTCGATGTGGATGATCTTCGCGTCGGGCAGGATGTCGGTGTATTTGTAAAAGGTGGTGTTGAAACCCAGCCGCGTGCCCAGCGCAATGATCAGGTCGGCTTCGCGCGTGAGCTGGCTCGCCACCGGATTGCCGCGCGGGCCGACACCGCCGGCATGCAGCGCAAAATCCACCGGCAGGATGTCGGCATGGCCGGCGGAGCTGGTCACCGGAATCTGCAGTTGCGTGGCCAGCGCAGCCAGTTTCGCGCTGGAACGCGACCATTTGATGCCAGCGCCGGCATGGATCACCGGTCGTTTCGCGGCAAGAATCAGCTTGCTGATCTCCGCCAGTGCAGTGGGATCGGCGGCCGGCGGGCGGCTTGAGGCCGGCGGCTGTATCGGCCAGGCTACCGGAATGTCATGGTTGAACAGGTCGCGCGGGATGTTCACCACCACCGGTCCGCGCCGGCCCGAGTTGGCGAGGCGGAAGGCTTCGAGGATGAATTCCGGAATACGCTCCGGCCGCGGCACGGTCAGCACGCGCTTGGTCACCGGCAGGAACAGCGTGTTTTGATCGATTTCCTGGAACGCGTCGCGGCCGAGGTGTTCGGTGGATGCAAGACCGGTGATCGCCACCACCGGCGAATAGGCGAACTTCGCCTGTGCCAGGCCCAGCACCATGTTCGCCGAGCCGGGGCCGGCCTGGCCGCAGATGAACACGCCCGGAGTCTGCGTCACCCGGCCGTAGGCATCGGCCATGTGCATGCCGCAGTTTTCATGGCGCACGCCGATGTATTCGATGTCCTTCGCGTCATACAGCGCGTCGTACATCTCCAGCGTGCTCGATCCCATCAGCCCGAAGACCTTGGTGACACCCGCGGCGCGCAGCGCCTCCACCGCGGCGACGCCGCAACGCATGTTTTTGCTGGCCATTCTGCTCTCTCCCGCCTTTACTTGTTCAGCACTTCCGGATTGGCGACGTTGATCGGCTTGCCGGCCGCATACGCCAGAATCTGCTCCACCGCCGTGCCGTAATAGGATTCGTAGGTTTTTTCCTCGACGTAGCCGAGATGCGGCGTGCAGACCACGTTGTCCATCGCGATCAGCGGATGGTTGCCGCCGGTGACCGGCTCGTCCTCGTAGACGTCCACCGCGGCGCGGCCCGGGCGGCCGGCCTTCAGCGCAGTGGCCAGCGCATCCTTGGCGATGATCGGCGCGCGGCTGGTATTCACGATCAGCGCGGACTGTTTCATGCGGCCGAGGTCTTCCAGCGTGACGATGCCGCGGGTGCCGTCGTTCAGCGGCAGGTGGATCGAGATCACGTCGGACTCGGCAAAAAAGGCCTCGCGCGACGGTGCCACCTCGAACCCGGCAGCCTTCGCCTTGGCGGTGGAGCCTTCGCGGCCCCAGCACCACACGCGCATGCCGAAGGCCTTGCCCACGTTGGCGACCAGGCTGCCGATGCGGCCGTAGGCATAGATGCCGAGGGTCTTGCCGGCGAGTCCGGTGCCGATCGACCCCTGCCACAGCCCGTTCTTCATCCGCTGCGCCTCCTGCGGAATGCGGCGCAATGCGGCGAGGATCAGTCCCCAGGCCAGTTCCGCCGTCGGATTGGGATTGCCGCGGCCGCCGGCCGAAACCACGATACCGTGCTCGGTGCAGGCGGCAATATCGATGTGATAGACGTTGTGGCCGGTCTGGCTCAACAGTTTGAGCTTCAGCAGTTTTTCGACCACCGCGCGCGGCATGCGTGAACGCTGCTGGGTCAACACCACCACTTCGGCATCCTGCAGGCGTGCCGCGAGTTTCGCGGGATCCTTTTCAGTGTCGGTGAACACCATCAGTTCGTGGCCGGCCAGCCGTTTCGTGCATTCGAGGCTGCGAAAGGCGTCCTGGTAGTCATCAATGATCGCGATTTTCATGGCAAAGCTCCGTGGCAATCCGGGGAAAAGGTCAAAGGGGAAAGGGGAATTCTAGCGGCGGCGGCTCAACACGCCGCCGGTGGTGAGCATCAGGGCGTTGGCAATGAACACCGGCGCCACGCCGAAAGCGCTGCCGATGGCGCCGAACACCAGCGGCACCGCGAGGTGCGTCACATTGTTGATGGCCATGCGCAGGCCCAGCGCTTCGCCGGAACGGTTCTCGGGGGCCCGCGCATAGATCATGCTCAGGGTCAGCGGCTGGCCACAGCCGGTGCCCAGCCCGAGCAGGAAGGCGATTGCCGCCAGCAGCGCCACGTTCTCGATCCACGGGAACAGCAGATACGTGGCCGCGGCAATGAAAATCGCGGCGCTGAGCACCTTCTCCTCCCCGAAATGGGACACGATGCGCGGCATGATGGTACGCACGATGAACGAGGCCGCGGCGAACATCGCCAGCACCACCCCGATCGCCGAGGCCGACAGTCCGATGGCATGGCCGTAGATCGGCATGTAGAACTGGAACAGGTCGATCGCGGTCAGGATGATGCCGCTGGTGATCAGGGTCCGGCGTAGCGGCGCATTGCTGAGCAGGCCGACGGCATACACCGCCTCTTCCTCGCCCTTGATCTTGCCGCCACGCAGGGCATCAAGGTGGCGGCGCGAAGCGTACAGGATGGCCGCCGACAACAGCGGGCTCACGGCGATCAGCAGGTAGCCGGAAGCGTGCCCGACATGGTCAATGGCGAACCCGGCAACCAGCGGCCCGAGGAAGCCGCCGCAGGCAATGATCAGCCCGAAGTTGGCGAAGTTGCGGATGCGTGCATCCGGCGGACTGAGCATGCCGATCAGGCTTTGCGCGCAGACGTTGTAGAACACGTGCGAGGAACCGATCAGCAGCGCGGACAGATACAGCGCGGTGGCCGAGGGCATCACCCCCGGGAGGATCAGCGCCAGTGAAAGCCCGATGCAGCCCAGCACCATCGGCCAGCGTACGCCGACGCGGTCAATCAGCTTGCCCACATACAGCGCAAGCAGCATCGGCGCCAGCGAATACAGCGCGACGATCACCCCCAGCATCACCTGCGGGACGCCCAGCTCCAGCGCGAACAACGAGACCAGCACCTTGCTGCCGCGGAAAGCGAGCATGTTGAGCAGCACCACC
>JAJTHX010000106.1 GCA_021300125.1 Betaproteobacteria bacterium
CAGGCGGGCGGGTGTGCAATATCATAACCCTTACTCGATTGCGACTGTCGATTTCGGCACACTAATCTTGAGTCTGATTGGGAGGGCCCCACGGCCGTCTGCGGTTTCGAGATAGCGCCTGGACTTCACATACCCCGCATCGCTGGCTGTACTGGTGCCCGGCGATCGAAAACAAAACGCTCGCGCGTCTTGGGCGTTGGACCGTCCGTTCGCCAACGTCAAGCGATCCGCAAAGCGGTGTCCCGCTTATCGCCCCTCTTCAGGCTTTCTCAGCCAAGCAAGCCCCGTGTATTGATGGTTCCGCTTGATGGTTCCGCTGCAGCATCGCGGGAGGGGCCACAACATCTACTCGGCCCCTCTGCTTGTTCGCCCCTAGAACGCGTATCGCAGACCTAGTTGCACAATCCGGGGCTCGCCCGCCGTGGTGATACGTCCAAACAACGCATTGATCCGCGCGGTGTTCGGATTTCCCAGGTTCGCCCGGTTGAGCAGATTAAAGAACTCCGCCCGGAACTCCAGCTTATGCGCCTCACTCCAAGGCATAGCGACGTTCTTGAACGTCGAAAAGTCCACCGAGGCCAAGCCCGGACCCCGTTCCGTATTCTTGCCCAGAGTCCCAAAGGTACCAAAAGCCGGTGAGGCAAACGCCGCCGTATTGAACCAGCGGAAGATCTGCTCACCCTTTGGCCGGTCGCTCGAAAGCTTTGGATTCCCCACAATGTCCACGCGATCCTGACCAATTCCAGACCGAGAGACATCGACGCCTTCGGAGACATTTAGCGGCCCACCAGACTGTAACGTGAAGATTCCGTTGGTCTGCCAACCTCCCGCCAGAACGCCCATCAAGCCCTTGCCCTTATACGGTAGCTGGTAGTTGAACGAGGCCGTCATCCGATGTCTACGGTCAAAATTGGACGGACCGTAGTCCTTGCTGATCCGGTCAAACGGATGGGTGTTCCCATTCCCTTCAAACGCCGTATTGGAAAGCACGTCCAGGTTCTTCTGCCAGCTGTATCCCCCCAGAAACGTAAGGCCGCTCGAAAAACGACGCTCCACGCTCGTCACCAGCGCGTGATAGTTAGACCAGCCATAGGTGCCCGCATAGGTCACCTGAGTATACTCCCGACGCGGCCGCCGCTGGTCAGTGTTGGCAAGCGTCGCACCAGGTCCAAACACCGCCGCATTTAACTCGGCGGCATGGAATAGCCGCCGGCCCGCCGAACCCTGATAGGTTCCTCGAAATACGAGCGAGGCCGGTAATGCCTGCTCCAACGTAAAGTTCCATTGATGAATGTTCGGATACGAGAACTCCGGCGCGTAGCCAACTACCAGAAATGGGAAAACGAACCGTTGGGTGGAAGCGATTGGACGGGTCACCGGAAACGGGTTTACGAAACCGCGGTAGGGATCTTGCGTCGAGAAAGGAGCATTGATGTCCACGCGTACGGAATTCGGCGGTGAGGTCACTTGCCGGTTATAAGTCAATGCCGACATCTGATCGTGGAACCGGCCATAGCCGCCACGGATGCTTGTCCGTCCTGTGCCGAAGACGTCCCAAGCAAACCCCAAACGCGGGTCGATTACGGCCCATGCTGTCGGCACTCCGGAGGTAGGCACCCCGGGGTCGCCCGCCGCTAGTTGCCCTGGAGGAAGATTCGGGAACCGCTGCGACCTTACACCGGCCCGGTATGCCTCATCATTGAACTGCGAAAACTGATTCGCCGGCCGGTCCGTAAACGGCACAAAAGGATTCCACCGGACCCCCAGGTTCAGCGTCAGGCGCCGGTTCACCTTGAAATTGTCTTGAAAGTACATCCCATACAAGTTTCGGATCAGGTTGTAATACAAGGTGTTGATCTGGGAGAATGCGCTTGGCCGACCGATCATGAAATCCGCCAGATTATCGCCGGAAAACCGGGAGCCAAACGTGAAGTTACCGTCCGACAGGAAGTCCTGGTCCAAAATCGTATGCTCACGCACGATATCAACCCCGAAATCGATCTCGTGTCGACCTTGAATCTTGGTCCAGGAGTGAGTCAGGTTGTACTGATTTCGCGGCACCCGGTACAGCGCGTTGTACGATTGCCCGAAATACTGCGTCACTGACATCCGGAAAGTACTGCCAATACTTAGATTGGGCACGTTGATTCCCAATTCCTTGTGTCCAGGAAACTGCGTCGGCCCAATCGCGATATTGGAAGTCCTATTGAACGAAAGCCCCGTGCTCGAGATCAATGTCGGGCTGGCAGTCAGCGTATAGTTCAACACCGCGCTTTGGCTCTGCCAGCGCCGGTCTGGTAACGCCGTCAGCAGGTTCGAGGTGTCAACAATCGCTGGCACCTTGAGCTCGTCGAAGAAGTAGCGTCCCGATATCTGATGTTTTGTCGAAAACAGATGGTCAACGCGAGCCAGATACTGATTGTCGGTCTGCTTCTCGCCGCGCTGAAAGAACAAGAGGCCATCGGAGGAAAGAGCCGTCGGAATTTTCTCCAATACCCGCAAGGCGATCGGGTCCAGGCGCGAAGTTGGAATCATGTTACCGGGAAACGGCTGATTTGAAGCTGATGGGTCCGTCAATTGCTGGGGGAGTCGCGAAAAATCTCCCCGACGCTGCGGGCCGGTTGCGACGATCGCTGTCAGATTTGCGGGCAAGGACCGGATCTGTGTGCCCTGCCACGAGCCGAACACAAACGTCCGGTCTTTTTTGATCGGCCCGCCCAACGCAAAGCCGTACTGGTTTCGCTTCAGACCGTCGTTACGAGGGGCGAAGAAGTTCCGCGCATTCATCTTTGCGTTGCGCAGATATTCGAAGAACGACCCATGGATCTGATTTGTCCCGGATCGTGTCACCACGTTAACGACGCCACCGCCACGTCCTGCGAATTTGGCACCGTAGTTGTTCGTTTGATAGCTGAACTCTTGTACGGCGTCCGGATTCGGCAGCACGTTCGCGACCTCGGTATAGGGATCCTCATGAATGCCGCCGTCCATGACGAACGTGGTCGAATTGCCGCGCCCCCCACTTGCCGAAATCAGTTCACTGCCAGCTTCCGGTCGTGTCGCCGCCTGGTTAAATGTGCCCGAGGTCGTCAAAGTGCCGGGGGTAACACGCAGTAACTGCAGTACGTTCCTGCCATTCAACGGCAAGTCCGTCACCATTTCCTTGGTGATCACCGTGTTCAATGTAGAGTTCCGGGTATCCACCGCGGCCGCCTGACCAACGACGTTGATTGACTCGCTCACCGCGCCCACCTGCAATTGTGCGTTTGCGGTCGCGCTCTGATCCACCTGGAGCACCAACTCTGGAATGCCGTAGGTAGAAAAGCCCTGCTTGCTGACACTGATCGTATAGCGCCCCGCCCCCAGCGCGGGAACGGTGTAAAGCCCGGCCTCGTTAGTCACGGTCTCCCGACTGATGCCGGTCTGCAAATTCTTCACGCTGATTCGCGCCTGCGGGATTGGCGCGCC
>JAJTHX010000100.1 GCA_021300125.1 Betaproteobacteria bacterium
CACCGCGATATCAAGCCCGCCAGTATTTTCATCCGCAGCGATGCGCAGCCCGTGCTGCTGGATTTTGGCGCGGCGCGCGCCGTCGGCAGCGCGACGCGCAGCCTGACCGCTGTGCTGACGCAGGGTTACGCGCCCCTCGAGCAATACTCGCCCGACGGCAAACCGGGACCATGGTCGGACCTGTATGCCCTGGCGGGGGTGCTCTTCCTCATGGTAACCGGCCGCAATCCGCCGGACGCCGTGACACGGCTGCAACTCGATACGGTGCCTGCAGCACTGCATGCTGCGCGAGGCCGCTACAGCGCGGTACTGCTGCAGACCATCAGCCGAGGGCTGACGGTGAATGCGGGATCACGGCCACAGAGCGTGGCCGGTTGGCGCGCGTTGCTGGAACCCGCGCCAGTGCATGGCCAGGCGGGTACTGCCCCGACCACGGCAGTTATCGGTGCGGCCTTGAAGACTGTCGTCAAGAGTCCGGCGGCAGGCGCCCAGACCACGGTGCGCACTGCGGTGTCCGTGCCCGACCACAGCGAGGCGTGGAAGCGCCTGACCCGGGCGGTTTTCTGGCTGCTCGCCATCAGCATTGGCATCAGCTGGTACGTGAAGCGCGAAACCGATCCGGCACCAGCACCCGCAATCGCTGCGCCTTCGGCGAAACGCGCGCCGGTGCAAGTCGAGGTTGTGCAGGCCCCGGCTCTCGAGGAGCTTCCGGTGTCACCTGCGATCGCAGCCCCTCCGGCTGATGTCGTGTTGGTGAAACCGGTCGAACTGTCCCAGGGGCGTGTACCCGAGCGTATGGCCAGCGAATTCCGCGGTGCAGACCGTGACGGCGACGGTTATCTTGCGCCCGCTGAAGTGGAGGAACGTTTTCCGCTTATCGCGAAAGAACTCGCTAAAGTCGATCGCGATGGCGACGGCCTAATTTCGATCGAAGAATTCGCTGAGTGGCGCCTTCAGCCGGTCGAACGCCGGCCGCTGCGCAAATAGCGCCGGGTATCGCAGTCCTCGCTGCGCCCATCAAACTGCCGCAAAGTTGACGTGCAAACCTTCATCCTTTGTGACTTTTTGCCATCGGAAAGGTGCTGTAATGACAGCGGGTTGAGCAGGGTAAGCGGGTTGCGTCGCGCCTCAACGCAACCCGACTGCGCCGCCAGGGCCATGATGTCGCGAAGCTCGCCCGAGCACTGCAAAAGGCCAGGCAGGCGGGATGCAGCCCTCACGTTATCTGCGCACCGTCCTCCAGCGCCAGTGGAGCCCAGGCTCCGGGCGTATCGCCGAAGTCGCCACGGCTCTGCGCCTTGGTGATCTGGCGTTCGCTCTGCAGGTTTGGCAGGTATGCGGCGACGGGTATTGCGGACACATCAGCGGTGCAGCAGGAAATCACGAACTGCTGCGATCTGGTCGCTGGCCATGAGGGCGGGCGCATGTCCCACGCCGGAGAATTCGACCAGCCGTGATCTGGGGCCGCGCAGTGTCATGTCCCTGGCGGTTTCGCGCAGCAACAGGTCGGATTCGGCGCCGCGCAACAGCAGCGTCGGACAGGTGATTGCGTCGTAAACGTTCCAGAGCAGGATATCCTGCGCTGCGGCCTTGCGGAGGGCTAAGGCGATGTCAGGGTCATAGATTACCCCCCAGCGACCATCAGGGTGCCTCCGCGCATTGTGCTCGGCGAGGTGGCGCCATTGGGCGTCGTTCAGCGGACCAAAGCTTGCAAATACCCGGCGAATGTAACGCTCGAAATCCTCGATGCATTCAAAACGCGGATCCTCGCCGACATATCTGCCAATGCGTTCCATCGAGACTTTCGGGATCATCGCGCCGACGTCATTCAGCACCAGGCGGCGTATCGGGGTGCCAGGGCGGGCAGCCAGCAGCATGCCGAGCATGCCGCCCATCGAAGTGCCAACCCAGTGAATTTCACGCGCGCCCTGCGCGGTGACCCGCGCGATCAGCGCGGTCATGTCGTTCATGTATTGCGGATACCCGTAATCCTCGGGCTGGGGCAGCCAGTCGCTGCGGCCGCGGCCGGCGATGCTGACGCAGACCACGCGCAGGTCATCCTCAAGCGCTTCGGCCAGGGCATCGAAGTCGCGGCAATTGCGCGTCAGGCCATGCACGCAGATCAGCACGCGCGGATGATTCATATCTCCCCAATCAGTGTAATGCAGCCGGTGGAAACCGGCGCGGTTCAGGCAGAGCAGTTCACCGTTTCTCATCCGCTTTTCGATGGCTGTTGTATTTGAAAAATTACCTGAGGCCGAGCAACAACAGCCCCCAGGACCCAAGGCCCAGGAAGGCGATCAGGTGAACCCAGGCCCAGATCCGGTAGCGCCGCCCCAGGTTGTCTGGCATCTCATTGGCGAGCAGGAACAGCCGGCGGTCGCGCGGCTTGCGCAACAGGTGCACGCCTTCGGTCTGCGCGCCAAACTGCTCGTGGTGGCGCTTGCGCACCTCTCCGATAGCGGCCAGCCGCGCCTGCCCCCACTCTTCCAGGCTGATCTTGCCGTCGCGGTCGGCATCAAAACGCTGCAGCAGCATTTGCGGAGTGTTTTTCCACTCCGTGATCAGCGCGCTGACATCGAAATTCTCGTCGGCGGCGCTCAGCACATTGCCGCTGTGCGTGGTGAATTCACCGATCGCGTACACCGGGCCTTCGGGCAGCAGCAGCCATTCGGTATAGCGGCGACCGCTCTCCTTCCACTGCTTGCGATGGCTGCTTACCACCTCGGCGCCGTCAGGCGAGATTACACAGGCACCGGTGGCGTCCACCAGCAGGAAGTGATCGATGCTGGTGTTCTCTTCAACCGTGCTCCACTTGTTATTGCTGTCCTGTTCTTCGACGGTGTAGTGATACCAGCAGCAGGCCCGCAAACTGACTGGTGAGCGTACGGTTGAACCGTCGAGCAGGCGGCCCACGCCGAAGAGCTCGACATACCCTTGAGCGGCAGAGGCAATATGCGATGTCGGCAGGTCGTGAATGGCACGGTAGCGGCGGGTGTTGCCGATCCAGGCAAAAAAGCTGACCACACTCATCGCCAGCAGTGCCCAAGGCCAGCTTTGGGGGTTCTGGTTTTGCAGCGCGATGGCCAGGATGATCGCGTGCAGCCCGCCGGAGAGCAGGATCGGCCCGCGGCCGCGGTAACCCGCGAGGCTGAAGGCTGAGGCGTTCAAGTGGAGACGGATTCGGGCAAGATGCGTATCCGGGGGCAGAAAGATCAAACCCCTCTACCCGATCAGCGGGGAGAGGGTTGGGCTCAAGTGACGGCTTGGGCCGGAGCAGAGGGTCGGCTATCAGCCTTCAATTGCGCGATCACGCGCTGAATAGCTGCTTGAAATCCACGTCCTTGCGTTCTTCCTCGCTGAACTCGAGCAGTTGCGCGGCCTTGAAGCCGAGCAGGCGGGCGACGATCAGGTCCGGAAACTGGTCGATGCGAACGTTGTTGATGTTCACCGACTCGTTGTAGAACTCGCGGCGGTCGGCGATGGAGTTTTCCAGCGCCGAGATGCGCGTCTGCAGCTGCTGGAAAGTCTGGTTGGCCTTCAGGTCGGGATAGGCCTCGGCCAGCGCGAACAGGCTTCCAAGTGCAGCCCGCAATCCGCCCTCGGCCTGGCCAAGCGCCGGGATGTTCTGCGTCTCACGGGCGGTAAACACCTTCGAGCGTGCTTCGATCACCCGCGTCAGGGTGTCCTGCTCGAATTTCATGTACTGTTTGCAGGTCTCCACCAGCTTGGGCAGCTCGTCGTGGCGCTGCTTGAGCAGAACGTCGATATTGGCCCAGGCCTTTGATACGTTGTGCTTGATCTGCACCAGCGCGTTGTAGATGGTGATGCCGTAGACCAGCACGACGACAACGACGGCGAGGCTTAGGATGGTGACAAATTCCATTCGAGTTCTCCCTGGATGACTTCCGCGGACAATTGTATAGCAGCCCCGGGGACTAATTGCACTCCAGCCGGCAACCCCTCTACCAGCTGTAGCCGACCGAATAGCGGACGATAGCTTCGGCTCCTGCCGCCACGCTCACCGGAAACGTCACGGTCCGCGCATCAACCTTGCGGTAGTCGTGACTCTTGCCGGTGATCTGCCAGTGGCTCCAGCGGTAGAGTTGTTCGCGCACCATCACGGTGACGGCTTCCTTTTTCTGGTTGCGCACCCTGACTTCGATCTCCTCGGTCATGGTCTTGCGTGTGCTGTCGATGCTGAAATTGACTTGCCGCCGCTCGCCAACCACATCGAAGGCCGAGCCCATCCGGATCAGCACATTTTCGTTGCGCGGGGTGTGGTCGAGGCTGTCTTCGCCGATGAACTCCAGCGTCTGGTCGGCGGGGTCGAGCTTGGACACGCGGATGCGGCCGGCGGGCAGGGGCTGGCCGAGGTTCTGTTCCTTGCCGTTCTTGAAGCTGATGAATACATCAACCTTGCGGTTGCCGGTCTCGCCATGGTTGCGGTCGGTGACCGGGCCGCCATGGCCTCGAAAGCCCGGGGTGCCCTGATAGACCAGGGTTTTCTCGCAGGGCACGCCGCGCGCCACCGGGAACAGCTCGAGCTGCTGGGTCGAATTGTCGGGCAGCGTCACCGGACGGCCGAGGGTGTAGAGGTGGTATTCGAAGAATTCCTTGTCCCCGAAACCGGGCGCGGCCTCGGCGGCGAGGCTGGCGCGGGCCATCATGGCTGGCGCGACACGGCCGGGTGGCTGCACGCGGTTGACGTCCCCAGCGACGAGTTTCAATCGTGCATCATTGTAGCTGGCGCCGGACTTGTTGATGATGCTGACCCAGGCGCCGACATCGAGTTTGCAGGTGCTGGCGTCCGCGCCGTCCTGGTAGGTCAGGTTGTAATCGGCCCACCAGGTCATGCCGCCGGTCTGGTACGACACGCGGCTGGCCTGGTTGCCACCGCGGCTGGCGTGGAGGTCCCAGACCAGTGTCGGCCGCGTGATCAGGCCGCCGGGCAGGTCGGGCAGGCGCACGCCGGCGTTGTGCGGCAGGGTCTGGATGCCGCCGTCGTCGCGCTTGAGCACGAGGCCGCCGTTGGTGGAGAGCAGTGTGCCGCTGAAGCTTTCGACGCCGCTGCCGCGCACCTGGTCCACGCTGATGCGGCGGTCGAGGTATTTCTCCAGCAGCTTTTGCGTGTTGACCAGATCGAACTGGAAATTCTGTTCCAGCACGCGGGTGCCGGCGGGGTCGGTCAGCGAATCGAAGCGCACCGTGGTCGGGTCGATCAGCGCGGCGACATCGCTGAAGCGCACGCTGTTGTGGCCGCGCTGCAGGGCCAGTTCACGCTGCTGGCGGACGATGGCGTACCCGGGAATCGCGGCGCCGCTGCCGCCGCCGCGATACAGCTCCGGCGGCAGGGCGCCGGGGCGGGCTGTGCTGTAGATGGTGACGGCCTGACCGCTGCCTTCGCCCTGGGCGGTGGCGGTGGCGGCAAGCGCGGCGAGGGTCAAGGCAAGCAGCGGGCGGATGGCGGGGTTCATGGAGGAGCTCCTGGGTTGTCCTGCTGTTTAAACGCCGGAACTGGCCGGATGGGGTTAAGGCCCGCGGTGCCGGCGCGTACAATCCCGGCTGCAAGCGTCATCCACAGAAAACGGGACGGGCATGAACAACATCTGCATTTTTTGCGGTTCGAACAGCGGTCGCGGCGAGACCTACGCCGAATCAGCGCGGGCGATGGTGGCGGCAATCGGCGAGGCGGAGCTGGGCATCGTCTTCGGCGGTGGCAACATCGGGCTGATGGGGGTGATCGCCGAGGCGGCGCTGGCGCAAGGCGTACGTGCGGTGGGTATCACGCCGCGGCGCCTGCTCGAGCGCGAGGTGGTGCATACCGGCCTGAATGAGCTGCACGTGGTCGAATCCATGCACGAGCGCAAGGCGCTGATGCGCGCGCAGTCCGATGCCTTCATCGCGTTGCCGGGCGGGCTGGGCACGCTGGACGAACTGTTTGAAGTCGCGGCGCTGACCCAGCTCGGCGAGCATCACAAGCCCTGCGGCCTGCTCAACACCTCGGGCTATTTCGACGGGCTGCGCGGTTTTCTGGACCATGCCGTGGCCGAGCGCTTCGTGACCCCGGTGCACCGGGACCTGCTGGTGGTGGAGTCGGACCCGCGGCGGCTGATTGCCGGACTGCGTGCCTGGAAACCGGCACAGTCCAGTAAATGGATGGACCGCAAGGCCTAGGTCCTGCCGGTAATGGGGGCATAAGAAATTTTGAGTCTGGCCCCGTGGTGGCCCCCATAAAATCCGCCAGCCACCATGCACCGGGGAATCCCATGAGCGCCAGCGCCGAGACCGTCGTCCGCAGCGAAACCCGCAACACCACCTGTTACATGTGCGCCTGCCGCTGCGGCATCCGCGTGCATCTCAAAAACGGTGAAGTCCGTTACATCGAGGGCAATCCCGAGCACCCGCTGAACCAGGGCGTGATCTGCGCCAAGGGCGCCTCGGGCATCATGAAGCAGTATTCGCCGGCGCGCCTGACCCAGCCGCTGAAGCGCAAGGCCGGCGCCGAGCGTGGCGCCAACGCCTTCGAGCCGATCAGCTGGGATGAAGCCTTCCGCATCATGGAGGAACGGCTGCGCAAGATCCGCTCGACCGATCCGCGTAAATTCGCGCTGTTCACCGGCCGCGACCAGATGCAGGCCCTGACCGGCCTGTTCGCCCGGCAGTTCGGCACCCCGAACTACGCCGCCCACGGCGGCTTCTGCTCGGTGAACATGGCCGCGGGCATGATCTACAGCATCGGCGGCAGTTTCTGGGAGTTCGGCGGGCCCGACCTCGACCGCGCGAAGCTGTTCGTGATGATCGGCACCGCTGAGGACCACCATTCCAACCCGCTCAAGATCGCAATTTCAAAGTTCAAGCGCAGCGGGGGCAAGTTCATTTCCATCAATCCGGTGCGCACCGGGTACTCGGCGGTGGCCGACGAGTGGATCCCGATCCGCCCCGGAACCGACGGCGCGCTGCTGCTGGCGCTGAACCACGAACTGCTGCGCCAGGGCCTCTACGACCGCGACTTCATCGCCCAGTACAGCAACGCCGGCTATCTGGTGAACCTTGACGAATCCAGCGACCAGTTCGGCATGATCGTCTGCGATGAACAGGCCGAGGAGAAGAACCCGCACCGCAAGCACCAGCAGCTGTGGTGGGACCGCCATTCCAACCGCGCGGTGATCAACCACACGGCAGGCAGTGACCCGGCACTGACCGGCAGCTACCGCCTGCCCGACGGCACACCGGTGAAGCCGGCTTTCGAGCTGCTGCGCGAACGCCTGGCCGGCTATACGCCGGAATGGGCCGCCGGCATCACCGGCATTGATGCCGAGACGATCCGCCGCCTGGCCAGGGAAATGGGCATCACCGCGCGCGACCAGAAGATCGAACTGCCGATTGCCTGGACCGACAGCTGGGGCCGCAAACACGACAAGGTCACCGGCAACCCGGTGGCCTTCCATGCGATGCGCGGACTGGCGGCGCATTCCAACGGCTTCCAGACCATCCGCGCGCTGTCGGTGCTGATGTCGCTGCTCGGCACCATTGACCGGCCGGGTGGCTTCCGCCACAAGGCGCCGTTCCCGCGCAGCACGCCGCCGGTGTATGCGCGCAATCCTAACGATCCGGCGGCCGTGAAGCCGGACACGCCGCTGGGCGGCGCGCCGCTGGGTTTCCCCGGCGGTCCGGAGGACCTGTTCGTGGACGAACAGGGCGGTCCGGTGCGCATCGACAAGGCCTTCTCCTGGGAGCATCCGCTGGCGGTGCACGGGATGATGCACAACGTCATCACCAATGCCTGGCGCGGTGACCCGTACCGCATCGACACGCTGCTGATCTTCATGGCGAACATGGCGTGGAATTCGACCATGAACACGGTCGAGGTGCGCAAGATGCTGAACGACAAGGACGCGTCGGGTGAATACAAGATCCCGTTCCTGATCGTCTGTGACGCCTTTCAGTCAGAGATGACGGCTTTCGCCGACCTGATCCTGCCCGACACCACCTACCTCGAGCGCCATGACGTGATGTCGATGCTCGACCGGCCGATTTCGGAATTCGACGGACCGGTGGATTCGGTGCGGGTGCCGGTGGTGCCGCCCAAGGGCGAGTGCAAACCCTTCCAGGAGGTGCTGGTGGAGTTGGCGGGGCGGTTGAAGTTTCCGGCCTTCACCAAACCTGACGGTTCGCGCAAGTTCAGGGACTATCCGGATTTCATTGTCAATTTTGAAACCGAGCCGGGATCGGGGCAGGGCTTCCTGATCGGATGGCGCGGCAAGGATGGCGACAAGGCACTGGTCGGTGAACCCAATCCGAAGCAGTGGGAGATGTACGCGAACAACAACTGCGTGTTCCACCATGTGATGCCCGAGTCGCACCAATACATGCGGAACTGGAACCTCGGCTATTCCGAGTGGGCGCAGCAGATGAAACTGCGCCGCTTTGCAGACCCGGTGATCATCCAGCTCTACGCCGAGGTGCTGCAGAAATTCCGCCGCGCCGCCAAAGGCCACGGCAAACGCGTGCCGCCGTCGCAGCTGCGCGAGCGCATCCTGACCTATTTCGACCCGCTGCCCTTTTATTACACGCCGCTGGAGGTGCAGGCTTCGGACACGGCGACCTATCCGCTGGCGGCGATCACCCAGCGGCCGATGGCGATGTATCACTCCTGGGATTCGCAGAACGCCTGGCTGCGCCAGATTCATGCGCATAACTATCTGTTTGTAAACGAAAAAACGGCACTGGCCGAGGGTATCGCCGACGGCGACTGGATCTGGGTGGAGTCCGCCCACGGGCGCGTGCGCTGCCTGTGCCGCCACAGCAACGCGGTGGAGCCGGGGACGGTGTGGACCTGGAATGCCATCGGTAAGGCGCAGGGCGCCTGGAACCTCGCACCGGAAGCAAACGAGGCCCAGCGCGGCTTTCTCCTCAACCACCTGATTACCGAGGAACTGCCGGCAGGCGAGGGACGGACGATTTCGAATTCCGATCCGGTGACCGGACAGGCCGGCTGGTATGACGTGCGGGTACGCATCCGCAAGACCGCTGCGGACGAGCCGGCGGAAACCTTCCCGCAGTTCGCGCCGCTGACGCCGCTGCCGGGCATGAATCCGGTGCGCCGGCTGTGGCAGGGCTTTGTTGCGGGGACAGGTGAATTCAAATGACGCAATTCGTTGGCAGGGAGTGTGCGCAATGACCCAGCTCGCGTTGGTGATCGATCTGAATGTCTGTGTGGGCTGCCATGCCTGTGTGACCAGCTGCAAGGAATGGAACACCTCGGGGGAAGCCGGCTTCATGGCCGACGACAACCCCTACGGCCGTGATCCGACCGGGACCTTTTTCAACCGGGTGCAGACCTTCGAGGTGGGCGAGTTCCCGGACACGCAGACCGTGCATTTCCCCAAGTCCTGCCTGCATTGCGAGGACCCGCCGTGCGTGCCGGTGTGTCCGACCGGCGCCAGCTACAAGCGGCCGGAAGACGGCATCGTGCTGGTGGATTACGACAAGTGCATCGGCTGCAAGTACTGCGCCTGGGCCTGTCCCTACGGCGTGCGCGAACTGGACGAACACCAGAAGGTGATGAAGAAGTGCACGCTGTGCGTGGATCGCATCACTGACCAGAGCCTGCCCGAAGCCGAACGCAAGCCCGCCTGCGTGCTGGCCTGTCCGACCAACGCCCGGCTCTACGGCGACATCCATGACGAGGAATCGATCGTGTCGAAGGCGATCCGTGAAGCCGCGGGCTACCAGCTGATGCCCGAGTGGGGCACCAAGCCGGCCAACCATTACCTGCCCCGGCGCGCCCCTGCGCTGCAGACCGCTGGCGTCGGCGCCACGGCCAATCCGCTCGATATCGACGGCCCGATGCCGCAGGCCACGGAGGGCCGGCCATGAATCCCGCATTCTCGGTGGTGTTCCTGACCACGCTGATCGGCGCGGGGCAGGGGCTGTTCCTGGCGATGGTGGGCGTGGAGGCGGCGGCTGCCGCGCACTGGCTCGACGCGCCGGGCACGGCGTTTTATGTCACGGGCAGCGTGCTGTCCGTGCTGCTGCTGGGCTGCGGACTGCTCGCGTCGTTTTTCCACCTCGGCCATCCCGAGCGCGCCTGGCGCGCGATCGCGATGTGGCGGACTTCCTGGCTGTCGCGCGAGGTGATCGTCCTGCCGGCCTTCATCGCCGCGGTGGCGCTGTACGGGCTGCTGCACCTGCTGGACCACGATGCCACGCTGGCTGTGGCCGGTCCCGGCGTGCTGCTGTGCCTGCTGCTGTTCTGGTGCACCGGCATGATCTACGCCTGCATCAAATTCCTGCAGGAATGGGCAACGCCGCTGACGCTGGTGAATTTCACGCTGCTCGGTTCCGCTTCCGGCCTGATGCTCGCCGCCGCGCTGTCCGCACTGCGCGGCGATGGTCATGCCGAGGTGCTGGCGGGCTGGGCCCTGGGCCTGACCTTCGCCGGCTTTTTCACCCGGGTTGCGGCCTTGCTGCGCAATGACCGGCTGCGTCCGAAATCGACCCTGCAGAGCGCGATCGGCGTGAACCATCCGCGGGTGGTGCAGAAGTCGCAGGGTTTCACGGGCGGTTCCTTCAACACCCGCGAGTTCTTCCATGGCCGGGGGCCGGGCACGCTGCGTGCGGTGAAGTGGCTGTTCCTGGTGGCGGGCTTCATCCTGCCCGCGCTGCTGGCGGCGTCCTACCTGGACGGCGGCAGCAACTGGAAGCCGGTGGCGGCCACACTGATCCAGTTTGCTGGGCTGGTTGCCGAGCGCTGGTTTTTCTTTGCCCAGGCCAACCATCCGCAGAACCTTTATTATCAGGCGGTCTCCTGAACGACCGCCGGACATGCCGCTCGACGGATCCCCCCGATTTGCCGCCTTTCGCGCCTACACCTATGTGCGTGAACTGACCCTGCGTGAGAAGCAGCGGCTGATTGCGGAGATCCAGCAAACCCGCGGCCTGATGCCGATCCTGATGAAACCGCGCAACGGTCAGCGCTGGAGCGCCGACGACCGGGCGCAACTGCGCGATCACCTTGGCCGGCTGACGCGGCTCAGCCCCTATCTGGTGCTGGTGGTGATGCCCGGCGGTTTTTTCGTGTTGCCGGTATTCGCCTGGTGGCTGGATCGCCGGCGCGACCGCAACCGCATCCGTTTCGAGGGCTGAGGGCGGTCCTTGGTTGCCCTGTGGTATCTGCTGCTGCTCGCCCCCTTTGTTGCACTCGCGGTGCTGTGGCTGAACTACCGGCGCAAACAGGCGGCGCGTGAACGTGAGTCGATGCAGCGCTGGCAGCGCGTGGTCGAGGCACGGCCTGCAATCAGCGGCGAGCCTTCAGTCCCTGCGCCAGCCACTGCCGCCCACCGGCTGCGGCCGCGTTTGCTGGAACCCGCCGATACCCTGCTGTTCCGCCTGCTTGCACTGAGCTTGTCGGATCACGACGTGTTTGCCGGGGTTTCGGTCGACCAGATCCTGGTGCCAGGGACCTCGCTCACCGGGCTGGAGCGCGAAGCCCGCTTGCGCGCCTGGTCGCGGATGCGCATTGATTTCCTGGTCTGCGACAAGGGGCTGCAGCCGTGCGTGGCGGTGCTGGTCGATGCCGTTGACGAACGCATGGCCCTGGTCGAGGTCCTGCGGGCTTCGGGCTTGCGCTATGTGACCCTGACCCGCAGCAGCCTGCCGGGCCGCCACCAGATGCGCGCAGTGGTCCTGGGAGAGGGCACACCGGCGGCCTCCCGTTCCAGCCCGAATTCCAACCCGGATTCATAACCGTTTGATTCAAAAAGGGTAATAAATCGGGCAGGGCGCCATAAAGCGCTTGACGGCGACTTTAGGTCCCCGTATAACGGCAGCGCGTGTTTGGTTTCAAGTGCTTGAAAGTCAGCGGTTTCCGGTGTTTCAGTGGCTGGTGTGCGTGCTTTTGGGGCTGTGAGATTTAAATACGATATCCGGCTTGATGCCGGTTTAATCCAACCTCAAAAGGAACAGCAACATGGCAACTGGTACCGTCAAATGGTTTAACGACGCCAAAGGTTACGGCTTCATCACCCCCGACGGCGGCGGTGAAGACCTCTTCGCCCACTTCTCGGGCATCAACATGAACGGCTTCAAGACGCTGAAGGAAGGCCAGAAGGTCACCTTCGACGTGACCCCGGGCAACAAGGGCAAGCAGCAGGCCAGCAACATCCAGGCCGCCTGATCTTCCCGACCCAGGGTTGAAAAAACCGGGCCTCGGCCCGGTTTTTTTTCGCCGCAGACGTGCTGGTCATTGCATGAGTATTCCCGGACCCTGATGAGCTTCGGCGATCAACATTCCGGCTGGGATCTGCATTGCCGCGTCGTCGACAATTTCGGCGATGCCGGCGTGTGCTGGCGCATCGCGAGGATGCTCGCGAACGAGCATGGCCTGCCGGTGCGGCTGTGGATCGACCGGCCACAGACGCTGCAGGCCCTGTTGCCCGGGCTCAATGCCGCTGCCGCGGTGCAGTACATCGACGGCGTCACCGTCTGCGATGTCACGCGCATCGCGCCGCAGCCGCAGGCTGCCGCGGTGGTGGTCGAGGCTTTCGGCTGCGGCCTGCCCGAGGACTATGTCGTGGCCATGGCGGCGATGCCGCGGCCACCGCAATGGATCGTGCTCGAATACCTGAGCGCCGAGGACTGGGTGGACGGCCACCATGGGCTGGCCTCGCCGCACCCGCGACTGCCATTGCAGCGCTGGTTTTTCTTTCCGGGATTCGGCGGCGGCAATGGCGGCCTGCCGCGCGAGCACGATCTGCTGGCACGGCGCGGGGCTTTTGATGCCCCGGCCTTCTGGCGCGAATTTGGATTTGCCCCGCCACACAGCGACTGCCTCACAGCTTCGGTTTTCGCCTATCCCGATGCGCCTCTGGCGCCGCTGATCGATGCCTGCGCTGCGGCGCACGAGCCCGCCTTGCTGGTACTGCCGGAGGGCGCAATGGCCGTGGCGGCGCGCCGGCTGCTTGGGGCGGGTGAAAGCGTCCAGTCCCTGCAGCGCGGCGCGCTCGAACTGCGCTGGTTGCCGTTCCTGCCGCAGCGCCGCTATGACGAGCTGCTGTGGGCCTGCGATCTCAATTTCGTGCGCGGCGAGGATTCCTTTGTCCGGGCACAGTGGGCGGGGCGGCCCCTGGTATGGCAGCCCTATCGGCAGGAGGATCAGGCCCACCGGCGGAAGCTCGCCGCGTTTGCCCGGCGCTACGCCGAGGGCATGGACGCCGCTGCAGCGGCAGCCTGGAACCCGTTGGTTCAGTGCTGGAACGACAGCGACGCCGGGGGTCTGGCCCAGGCCTGGCTGGCCTGGCGTGCGCAGGGCGCCGCGCTGCAAAAGCATGCGCTGGAATGGTCGGCACGGCTCGCTGCCGGGCCTGAGCTGGTCGCGGCACTGGTCGAGTTTGTCCGCGGCAAGGTAAAATAGCGTGTTTCGCTTCTGGTGTTTACCCCGCGAATTTATTCAGCTTAATCAAGGATGTAGTTCATGAAAATCGCACAGGAAATCCGCGCCGGCAATGTCATCATGGTCGGCAAGGACCCGATGGTGGTGCTCAAGGCCGAGTTCAGCAAATCCGGCCGCAATGCCTCCGTGGTCAAAATGAAATTGAAAAACCTGCTCTCCAACGGCGGCACCGAAACCGTGTACCGTGCCGACGAGAAATTCGATGTGGTGATGCTCGAGCGCAAGGAGGTGACCTACTCCTATTTCGCCGAGCCCTCCTATGTGTTCATGGATGCCGAGTTCAACCAGTACGAGGTGGACAAGGAAAACATGGGCGACGCCCTGAATTACCTCGAGGACGGCATGCCCTGCGAAGTCACGCTCTACGAGGGACGCCCGATTTCGGTCGAGATCCCGCAGACGCTGGTGCGCGAGATCGTCTATACCGAACCCGCGGTGCGCGGCGATACCTCGGGCAAGGTGCTGAAGCCGGCGAAACTGGCGACCGGTTACGAGATCCAGGTGCCGCTGTTCTGCGCCACCGGGGACAAGATCGAGATCGATACCCGCACCGGCGAATACCGCAGCCGCACCAAGGGCTGAGTCTCAAAAAATAAACCAATAAAAACAATAAGTTATATGAAAACGCCGCAGTGACCCTGCGGCGTTTTTGCTGGCAGCCGTGACCAGCGGCAGGCCGGTCATTCCCCGATCAGCCATTCACAGCGCACGCCCCCTTCGCCGGCCGGTGACAGTGCCCGCCACAGCCAGTCGAGCAACTGCGGGGCTTCAAGGTCCAGACCGAACGGTGGATTGATCACCAGCAGGCCGCTGCCGCGGATGTGTTCGTTCCAGTCCTCGCCATGCACCGCGAGTTCCAGCTGCAGCGTCTTCGGCAGCCCGGAAGCCTGCACGCTGCGCGCAAAGGCGGCCATGGCCGAGGGCGCCATCAGCGGATACCAGACCGCGATCATGCCGGTGGCGAAGCGGTTGTGCGCCTCCTTCGCGGTGCGCAGCACGCGGGCGAATTCGTCAGCCTGGTCGAAGGCGGAGTCGATGAAGGTCAGTCCGCGGCGTTCGCGCGGTGGCAGGAAGGCCTTGATCGAGGTGAAGCCATCCTGGTTGTGGATCGCGGTATGGCGCGCGCCCTGCATCGCCGCCTGCAGCGCCGCGCAGTCGTCGCGGTTCAGCTCGCACAGCGCGAGCCGGTCGTTTTCGCGTATCAGCCGGCGCGCGATGCGCGGCGAGCCGGGATAGAAACGCAGGCCGCCGCCGGGATTTTCGGCGCGAACCGCATCGAGGTAGGGCTGCAGTGCCTCTGGGGCATCGCTGCGGTCGAACACGCGGGCGATGCCCTTGCGCCATTCACCGGTTTTTTCCGACCAGGCGTGATTGAGGTCGTACAGCCCGATCCCGGCATGGGTGTCGAGGACAAAGTACGGCTTGTCCTTGCGTCCAAGCGCAAGCAGCAGCCGGCAGAGCAGGGCATGCTTGAATACATCCGACACGTTGCCGGCGTGAAACTGGTGGCGATACGAAAGCATGGGGCGGATTACATCACAACCGCGGTGCCGGCTGTGTAATCATGCGCTTTTTGCGGATGGGAGCCGATCATGGGATTGCAAAGACTGCATGTCGCCGCACGCTACAGCGAGGCGGCGATTTTCAACGGCGTGGTGTACCTGGCGGGCATGGTGCCGGAGTGCGAGGCGAAGGACATCCGCAGCCAGACTGCGGACGTGCTCCAGCAGATCGACACGCGTCTTGCTGAAGCCGGCAGCCACAAGGGCCTGATCCTGCGCACGCAGATTTTTCTCGCCGACCTGCAGGACTTCGCCGGCATGAACGAAGTCTGGGACGCCTGGGTCACTCCCGGCACCGCGCCGCCGCGCGCCACCGTGCAGGCTGCACTGACCAATCCGGACTGGAAGATCGAGATCGTGGTCACCGCGGCGCAGGCGGCGATGGCCTGAAGGAAACGCAGGCTGTTTTTCCCGGGGCAATAATCCTCAGAAATTCACATTCAAAGACGGCTCTTTCGGCCAGTAACTGCGGCGTGTATTTGCAGTTGCGTGGTGTCAGCCTCAGGTAATGTGTCAAGGCCATGTCCGCGCGCTGCTTTTTTTATGTTCGCAGATAGGGCGCGATAGCCTTCAGCAATTCCAGGGCTTGGCGGCTGCTGAGTGCGTAGGTGTGGCTCGGTGCGTGTCTGCTGCTGTAGGCGCGTTTGGCTGTAATCTTGCCAATGCCGGTCAGATCCCTGATGAAATGGAGTAGCGTGGGCTCGGTGCTGGCTACCGACACTACCAGGCGGCGGTGCTCGCCTTTGTGCTGCGCGGTCAGTGTGATCGTTCCTTCGCCGTCGATGATGCCGGCGATATAAGCAGTCGCCCAGTCCGGAAGCTGTTTCATGCGAGTGGCATCAGCCATGGATCGAGCATAAAACAAAATGGCCGCCGGACGTGAATCCGGCAGCCATCGGCCAATTGGTGGAGGCGGCGGGACAGCTTGTCCATGCCTTTCGGCACGGGCTGGACTATGCCTTCATCCCGGTTGCACGGGATGCGGAGCGTGTTATCCGCTTGCGCGAATCCTAGTATCTGCCCCCCGGATGCAACCCGGTCGGCAGATCTATGAGTCTCTACAGGGCAGGCCTGAAGTTGGCCCTCTTCCTACCCCTCGGCGTTGCCATGCCGTCCTTGGCGAGACGGTGCAGGTTTCACCGATGTGAGCTCCGTTTACATTCTGCTCTTGCGAACAGACGCGACCATTGATCGAACCCGCGTCCGCAAGCCCTCCACAGTCAGGACTACATGCTTAGCCTGGTTGTTTGGGTTTCGCCTCGCACCCGCCAGCCGGCAGGCTGATGTTTGGCTAGTCGCTTCGACGGATCCGCAGGATTAAGCGACCAAACCCTGCAGAGAGGCTGATGTGAATGACGTTGCACCCCTTTCGGGGCCTGACCCATCAGCAGATCAGTGCAACGTCTAGCCGGTGTTAGGCGGCTAGAGAATAACGCTCGTCGTTGGCGTGTATAGATTTCCAGCGGATTTACAAGGTGACTGGACCTTGGCATGCCCTGTGCTGCTTTGTGACCCACGTCGAAACCAGGTCGCCCCCAATCTGACGCTTCGACATTATCGCACGGCAGGGGTTCCCTGCCGGATCGAGTGTCAGAGACGGCGGTTCTGCTGCTTGCGCACGGCAATCCGGGAGGACGGGCGCTGCGGGGCCGGTTTTTCGGCCAGGCTCTGGGCGGTTTCGCGTTGGGCGCGCAGCATGTTGGCAACATCCTGATGCAGCGTAGCCGGCAGATCGAGGCTGGCCAGCCGGTTCATCCGCGACCGGTAGTCGGGCAGGGTATGCAGCCCGAGCATGTAAGTGAGCAGGTCGTCCGTGGTCGGGGTCGCACCCGTGGTGCGCAGGAAATCGCGCGGGAAACTCGCGCTGACACCATTGGGCGAGGGAAACAGCAGGCGGATCACGAAATCGCCGCAACTGAGGCAGAAGGGTTGGTCGGGCTCGCGAAAAACGCAATATGGGGTTTCGCTGTCGACCCAGATTGCCACCCGGCGCACGAGATCCTGGCGCAGTGCCTGCATTTCCCGGGCGGTGCGGAAAGGACGCACGCCATGCAGGTGTTCCACCCGGTAGAGTGTGCCGCCGGCTTCGATCGCGCCCAACTTGATGAAAGGGCTGACCATCACGCCAGCGCCGGGGAAGGACCAGGCAATGCGCTGATCTTCCATCTCGATGCCCACCTGGTCTTCGAGCGTGCCATCCGGGTAGGTGATCACGAAGTAATGCACATAGCCGGCCTGTCCACGGCCCGTGTTGCTGACTGCCAGCGGGCCTGCCGCGCGGTCTGCGGTGGCGTAGATCCTGGAGCCCGGTTTATGCGGCGCGGCTGCTGCGAGTGCAGGCAGCAGCGCGATCAGTGCGGCTGCAAGCAGGCCGGAAAACTGGGCAAGGTTTGGCATGAAATCGGGCAGGGAAGGCTGACAGCAAGCAGCTCGGGGAGATGCCCAACTGTAGCGTGCTTGAAAATATCCTGAAAATAACAATTTATGCATTAATAATCAATTGGTTATGTAACTAAGCCAAAGATATCGAGCGCGGTGTCGACAACATGGTCGGCCCCCCAATCTTCGGGCTTGCTACCGTTGAGGTAGCCAAAACGCACGGCAATGGTGGTCATCCCGGCGGCACGGCCGGCGATGATGTCGCGCTCGTCGTCACCGACATAGGCGCAGCGCGATGGCGGCACGCCGATGGCGGCTGCTCCGGCCAGCAACGGTGCCGGGTGTGGTTTCATGTGTGCTGTGGTGTCGCCGCCGATGAGGCAGCCCGCGCGTTCAGCGTAGCCCAGCTGCAGCAGCAGCGGCAGGGCCAGTTGCTCGGATTTGTTGGTCACGATACCCCAGCACAGGCCGGCGGCTTCGAGGCGGTCAACCAGCTCGGCCATTCCCGGAAACGGGGTGCTGTGGATGCAGAGGTTGCGCCGGTAAAGATCCAGGAATTCCTCGCGCATGGCGGGGTAGTCCGGATGATCGGGGCCGATGCCGAAACCGGCGCCGAGCAGTCCGCGAGCCCCCAGCGAGGTGACGCGCCGGGTTTCGCTGAGGGGCACCGGAGACAGTCCGCGGTCGGCCCGCATGCGGTTGACCGCGGCACCGAGGTCGGGGGCGGTATCGGCGAAGGTGCCATCGAGGTCAAACAGGACGGCGCCAATCATGGTCCGGGCTTGCGTGCGGCAAGGATGTAGTTGACGTCGGTATCGGGCCCGAGCGCATAGACGCGCGTCAGCGGGTTGTAGGTCATGCCGATCAGGTTCACGGTATCGAGTCCGGCGCGACGGCAATCGGCGGACAGTTCGGAGGGTTTGATGAAGCGTGCGTAGTCGTGGGTGCCCCTCGGCAGCAGGCGCAGCACATATTCGGCGCCGATGATTGCGAACAGATAAGACTTCGGATTGCGGTTCAGTGTCGCGAAAAAGGCATGCCCGCCGGGTTTGAGCAGCATGGCGCAGGCCTTCACCACCGAGGCAGGGTCGGGCACGTGCTCCAGCATTTCCATGCAGGTCACCACGTCGAAGCTGGCGGGCCGTTCTGCGGCCAGGTCCTCGACGGCGATGCTGCGGTAATCCACTTTAATTCCGCTTTCCAGCAGGTGCAGCTGGGCCACCTTCAGCGGTTTTTCGGAAAGATCAATGCCGGTCACCTGGGCGCCGCGGGCGGCCATGGCCTCGGCGAGGATGCCGCCGCCGCAGCCGACATCGAGCACCATCTTCCCGTTCAGCGACGCGATGCGGTCAATATGTTCAAGCCGCAGCGGATTGATTTCGTGCAAGGGCCGGAATTCGCCGTTGCGATCCCACCAGCGGTGGGCGAGTTCGCCAAACTTGTCGAGCTCGGCCGGGTCGGCATTGATGCTCATGCGTTACCTATGCGTTGGCGCCAGCTTTCGGCGCGTTGCTGAAGGGCTTCGATGTCGAGGCCTGTGACGCGGCCGGATGTGACCCGGCGCTCGCCATGGACCCAGACATCGCTGACATGCTCGCGCCCCGCGGCATAAACCAGATGCGAAAGCGGGTCGTAGCACGGAGACAGCTCGGGGGCGTCGAGGTTCACCGCGACGAGGTCGGCCAGCTTGCCGGGCGTGATCGAGCCGATGCGGTCCTGCAGGCCCAGTGCACGGGCGCCACCCAGCGTGGCCGCCTCCAGCGCGCGCGCCGCGGGAAGCACCGGAGCCGATCCGCTGGCGCCCTTGGCCAGCAGCGCGGCCAGACGCATTTCTGCAAACAGGTCGACGCGGTTGTTGCTGGCGGCGCCATCAGTCCCCAGGCCGATGTTGACGCCGGCCGCGAGCAGTGCTGCCACCGGCGCAATGCCGCTGCCCAGCTTGAGGTTGGAGCTCGGGCAATGCGCAACCGAGCTGCCATGCCTCGCCAGCGAGAGGATTTCGGCGGCTTCCAGATGCACGGCGTGCACGGCAATCAGGCCGGGACCCAGCAGGCCCAGGCGCTCCAGTCGCGCCAGGGGGCGCGAACCGTGGCTGGTCAAGCTTTCGGCCACTTCGGTGGCGGTTTCATGCAGGTGGATATGTACCGGCAGATCGAGTTCGCCGGCATAGGTGGCAATGCGGGAGAAGGTGGCATCGGAAACCGTGAACGGGGCGTGCGGAGCGAGGCAGAAACTGAGCAGCGGTTCGCCGCGCAGCCGGTCGCGCAAAGCCATGCCTTTGCTCAGGTAGTCCTCGGCATCACTGGCATAAGCCGATCGGAATTCCAGCGCGATGATCCCGATTGCCGCACGCATTCCCGCTCGAAGGGCGGCGCGTGCGGCGGCTTCGGGGAAAAAATACATGTCGTTGAAGCAGGTGATACCGCCGCGCAGCATTTCTGCGCAGGCGAGCAGGGTGCCGTCGTAGACGAACTCGTCGCTGACCACGCGGGCCTCGGCCGGCCAGATGTGGTTTTGCAGCCAGTCCATCAGCGGCAGATCGTCGGCAAGGCCGCGCATCAGGCTCATCGCAGCATGGGTATGCAGGTTGACCAGGCCGGGTATCAGGGCATGGGTCGGCAGTGCCACGCGGGCTGCGTCCGGATGGCTGGCCCAGGCTTCGGTCAGGGGCTGTACCGCGACAATCCGTTCCTCGCGGATGACGACGGCGTGGTCGCTGAGGATGATGCCTGAGGGTTCAGCCGGAATGATCCATCGCGGTTCAATGATCGTGGCCGGTGTCATGGCTCAGTTGGTACGTAAGGCATTGGGCATTAAAAAAAAAGCCCTGCCGAAGCAGGGCTTTTTGGACTTCTTGCTTGCCAATCAGGGCTTGGCGGCCGGCTTGGCTTCCGGCTTCGCTTCCGGCTTGGCTTCGGGTTTCGGAGCCGGCTTCGGAGTCGGATCGGCCTGGCCGACGATTTCAACCGTAACGCGGCGGTTCGGCGACAGGCACTCGATGAGTTGCTTGCGCTTCATCTTGTTGTCGCAGAACTTGGTCACGGGGATCGGCTGTTTCGGACCTTTGCCTTCCCAGAAGATCAGTTTCTGGTCGTAGCCCTTGGAGACGATGTAGTCCTTGACCGTGATCGCACGCTTCTCTGACAGCGCCATGTTGTGCTTCATGCTGCCGATGCGATCGGTGTGGCCGGTAACGATGATCGCGCCGAAGCGGACCGCGCTACGCTGCTTGTTGGCCTTGCTCAGGACGCCGAGGAAATCGTCAAGATCCTTCTTGTTGTCGGCAGTCATTTCAGCCTTGTTGAATTCCATGCCCTGGAGCTCAATTTTCTCTTCGATATTCAGGGGCTGGGGTTTCTTGGGCTTGGCGGCCGGTTTGGCTTCCGGTTTGGCTTCCGGCTTGGCTTCCGGTTTGGCGGCGGGTTTGGCGGCGGGGGGGGCCGGCTTCTTGACCAGATCCGGATCGCACTCGGCGATCGCGAGAGCCGGGGTCCACTGGCTGGTGCGCACGCACACGCCGGCGCCAGGAGCGCGCACGACGCTGCCGTCCCCGGTCGTCAGGTAACCGTCTCTGGCCTGCGCGAACGCCAGGGCGGGTATGAACGCCGCAGCGACGACAGTGATGCTAAGAGCTGAACGCATGTTTTTAATCCTCCTGTTTTGCGAAAAAGTAGGGATGTGTGCCGGACAGCCCGGTAAACCTGAAATCTCCCCGAAGGCCACTAGATACCACATCCCTGATATCCGAGTAAACCTTACACGGCATAGTAACATGATTTCTCAAAAAAAAGCACGCTTCTGTTGCTCAAAAGCATCACCCTCGACCGCCCGATTTCATCTTGTGGAACAACGCTTTTCTGTACTGTCCTGCGCAAGATTCCGGAACTGGGGGCAACGTCTTGCGCAGGCTCTTGCGCAGGCCGAAATACAAGCGATATTCGGTGCGGGTCCCACAGCCATGAGGACTGACATTCAGGGCGTCAAGCCGGGGTTTCAGGTGCACTGCATGGCCTCTGCTTGACGGCAGTAGTGAGCGTCGGGTTGGGCGTGGGCGCAACAATGCCACATGCTAAAATTCCACGCTTTGCAATCATCCCGAGCGGGATTCCGCGCGTGACCCGCGGTCAACCGTTCCATAGTGACCTCCATGGACTCATTCGCCAAAGAAACCCTGCCGATCAGCCTCGAAGAGGAGATGCGGCGTTCGTATCTCGATTACGCCATGAGCGTGATCGTCGGACGTGCGCTGCCCGACGTGCGCGACGGACTCAAGCCGGTGCACCGCCGCATCCTGTTTGCGATGCATGAGGCCAACACCGTATGGAACCGGCCCTACGTCAAATGTGCGCGCGTGGTCGGTGACGTGCTCGGCAAATACCATCCCCACGGCGACAGCGCCACCTACGAGGCGCTGGTGCGCATGGCGCAGGATTTTTCGATGCGCTATGTGCTCATCGATGGCCAGGGCAACTTCGGCTCGGTCGACGGCGATTCGGCTGCGGCCTATCGTTACACCGAGTGCCGCCTGGAGAAAATCACCTCCGACATGCTCGCCGACATCGACATGGAAACCGTCGATTTCGTCGATAACTATGACGGCAAGGAGAAGGAGCCGGTCACGCTGCCGACCAAGGTGCCCAACCTGCTGGTCAACGGTTCCTCGGGCATTGCGGTGGGCATGGCCACCAACATCCCGCCGCACAACCTCGGCGAAGTGGTGGATGCCTGCCAGACGCTGCTGAAAAATCCGGAGATCAGCATCGACGAGCTGATCGAGATCGTGCCGGCGCCGGATTTTCCGACCGCGGGCGTCATCTACGGCGTGTCGGGCGTGCGTGACGGTTACCGCACTGGCCGTGGTCGCGTGATCATGCGCGCGCGCACCCATTTCGAGGAGGCGGAGAAGGGTGGCCGCATGTCGATTGTCATCGACGAACTGCCTTACCAGGTCAACAAGGCCAACCTGCTGATGAAGATCGGCGAGCTGGTGCGCGAGAAGAAGCTCGAAGGCATCTCCGACATCCGCGATGAGTCTGACAAGTCGGGCATGCGGGCGGTCATTGAGCTCAAGCGCGGCGAGGTGCCTGAAATCGTCCTGAACAATCTGTGGAAAGAGACACAGATGCAGGAGAGCTTCGGCATGAACATGGTGGCGCTGGTCGATGGCCAGCCGCGCCTGCTCAACCTCAAGCAGTTCCTCGAGGCCTTCCTGCGCCACCGCCGCGAGGTGGTGACACGCCGGACCGTGTTCGAGCTGCGAAAGGCGCGTGAACGCGGCCATCTGCTGGAGGGCCTGGCCGTCGCGCTGTCGAATGTCGACGAAGTCATCGCGCTGATCAAGGCGGCGCCGACACCGG
>JAJTHX010000412.1 GCA_021300125.1 Betaproteobacteria bacterium
ACTGGTGATCGGCCTGCAGCGTGACCCGACCTTCGGCCCGGTGGTGATGGTCGGGCTGGGCGGGGTGCTGATCGAAGTGTTCAAGGATGTGGTGTTCCGCGCCGCCCCGGTCACCGAAGCCGAAGCCCTGCGCATGCTCGACGAACTCAAAAGCAGGGCGGTGCTCGATGGTGTGCGCGGCGCGCCGCCGGTGGACAGGACTGCGGTGGCGCGGATGGTCAGCGCAGTGTCGCGCCTGGGCGCGGCTGCCGGGCCGCGGCTGCGCGAACTGGATCTGAACCCGGTATTGGCCGGTCCGCAGGGCGCGACCGCGGTGGACTGGCTGATGGTGCTGGAATGAGGGTGCTGGAATGCGGGTGCTCAAATGAAGCAGTGGCGATGAAGGGATCCGACTGATGGCCTTGGCATCGAATTCGGCGCTGGCGCCGTTCCGCGTGCGCGCTTTCCGCTTCCAGTGGCCCGCGGATCTGGCGGCCTCCTGGGCATTCGAGATGGAGACGCTGATCCTCGGCTGGTATGTGCTGACCGAGACGCGGTCGGTACTGATGCTGACCATCTTCGCTTCGCTGCTTTATGTCGGCACGCTGCTGTCGCCGATGTTCGGCGTGATGGGTGACCGTATCGGTCATCGCAAGGTGTTGTGTGCAATGCGGCTGATGTACGCCGCGCTGGCCTCGGTGCTGATGGTCGCTGCACTGCTTGGAAAGGTGACGCCAATGCTGGTGCTGGCGGTCACCGCATTGCTGGGGCTGGTAAAACCCTCCGATATCGGCATGCGCACCGCGCTGGTCGGCGAGACCATGCCGCCAGAGCATTTGATGGCGGCGATGGGTATCCAGCGCACCACCCAGGATTCGGCGCGGATAGCCGGAGCGCTGAGCGGAGCCGGGCTGGTGGCGCTGCTCGGCATGGGGTACGCCTACGTTGCAGTGGTGGTGTTTTACATCGTCAGCGTGGCGCTGACGCTGAAGGCCGGCGGCGAGCGCAATGCGCAACAGGTGAAAACCGCGCAGCAGGCCACGCCCTGGCGCGACCTGCGCGAGGGCATGGGCTATGTCTGGCGCACGCCGCACCTGAAGGCAACGATGCTGTTTGCCTTCCTGCTCAACCTGACCGCGTTCCCGTTGTTCACCGGGCTGATGCCTTATGTGGCCAAGGAGGTCTACGGCGCGACCCAGACCACGCTCGGCACCATGGTGGCTTCAGCGGCCACCGGCTCGCTGATCGGCTCGATTTTCATGAGCCGCTATGGCAATGTGTTTCCGCCGGCACGCGCGATGCTGGTGTTCGGGGCGCTGTGGCTGGCGGTGCTGGTGGTGTTCGCGCAGACCCGCAGCCCTGCGGCCGGCATCCCGGTGCTGTTTTTTGCGGGCGTGATGCAGACCATGGGCCTGATCCCGATCAGTGCCTTGCTGCTGCGCAGCTCGGACCAGCGTTATCGCGGGCGGATCATGGGCATCCGCATGATGGCGATTTACGGCAATCTGCCCGGCCTTTTGCTGGCCGCACCCCTGATCGCCAACTTCGGCTATGCCGTGATGGCCACGATCTACTGCGTCTTCGGTGTGCTGGCAACGGTGCTCATCGCCTTGCTGTGGCGTGATGCGCTGTGGCGGCGGGAAGCCATCGCCAACCGCCGCTGAAAACGGCCTGCTACGGCGTTACCTTTTTCATGCGCGGCTGCTTTCAGCACACCACAGGCAGCTCTTCCCAGCGCGTGGTATACCGCGGCGTGCGCCTTGCCGACTGCATACGCCAGGACTGCGCGATGCCGGCGCCGGCGAACGTGGCGGTATTCATGCCCCAGGTCCTGTTGATGGCGTCGAGTGTCGCCATCAGTTTCGCCGAGCGCTGCCGCTCGTAGCCGGAAAACAGGTCGCCCTGGGGTGCTGCCGCGGGCTGCAGACCTTCCAGACTGACACCGGCTTTCTTGTAGCGGTATCCCGGCCGGTAGATCTGCGCCAGGCCGTGCAGCGCGGCGGCGATCAGGCGACGGGTGTCGTCGCTGGCCACCGTCAGCGGCACCTCGACCGCGCAGCTGTAGCGTTCGCCATCGCCCTGGAATTTTCCGGTATCGACGAAGACGCCGACGCGGCTGCAGCTGGCCTGCTGCGCGCGCATCCGCTCCGCGGCGCGGACCACGTAGCTTGACACCGCTTCGCGCAGTTCCAGCGGCGTGGTCACGGGCCGGCCGAAGCTGCGGCTGGCGGTGACCTGGTGTTTGCGCACGGCGGTTTCCTCCAGCGTGATGCAGGGCACGCCGTTGAGTTCGGCAAGGGTGCGCTCGAGGATCACGTTGTGGCGACGGCGGATCAGTTTCGGCGGCGCGCGCTTCAGGTCCAGCGCGCTGCTGAGGCCCATCGCGTTGAGCTGCGGCGCGAGGCGGCGGCCCACACCCCAGACCTCACCGATGTCGATGCCGGCCATGACCGTGTCCTGCTGTGCCGGCGGCAGTGCGTCCCAGTCGAAACTGCCCTGGTATTCATCGCGGGTCTTGGCGACATGGTTGGCGAGCTTGGCCAGCGTTTTGGAGGCGCCGAAGCCGACGCAGGTCGGCAGCCCCAGGCAATGCAGGATGCGCCTGCGGATGGCGGGGCCCAGCACGGCGCTGTCGAAGGCCACACCGCTGAAGTCGAGAAAACACTCGTCAATGGAATAGATTTCGCGCTGCGGCGCGAATTCGCCGAGCAGGGCCATCATCCGCGCACTCATGTCGCCATACAGCGCGTAATTGGAGCTGAGCCAGATCAGGCCGCGGCCGCGGGTCAGCGCGCGCACCTCGAAAAACGGCACGCCCATGCGGATGCCCAGCGCCTTGGCCTCGTTGCTGCGCGACACCACGCAGCCGTCATTGTTGGACAGCACCACGACCGGCTGGCCCTCAAGCCCGGGGTCGAACACGCGCTCGCAGGACACGTAGAAGTTGTTGGCGTCGACCAGTGCGATGCGGCGGACCATGGCCGCGGCTCAGGGTGCGTGAACGACGTAGGCCACCACGCCCCAGATGTCGAGACTGTGCTCCTCGCTGACGGGGATTTCGGGATAGGCGGGGTTCTCCGGCTGCAGCACGACGCGCCCCCGGCGGCGGCGCAGGCGCTTCACCGTCAGTTCGCCGTCCAGCGCGGCGACCACCACGCGGCCGGAAGTCGCTTCCAGTGAACGGTCGACAATCAGCAGGTCACCGTCATGGATGCCGGCGCCGATCATCGAGTCGCCCTTCACCCGCATGAAAAACGTCGCCTGCGGATGGAGCAGCAGGTGCTCGTTGAGATCGAGCCGGCGGTCGAGGTGGTCGGTGGCGGGCGAGGGGAAACCGGCCGCGACACGGCCGGCGCACAGGGGCGGCAGCGGGCGCGGAACGGATGCGACGGGGATCGGGGCATCGGGCTTCATGGACTGTGATTATATACAGTCCATGAAGCCCGCGCAGGTGACCGGATTCAGTCCCGTTTCAGGCCCGCGCTCTTGATCATCCTCGCGTTCTTGTCGAGTTCCTCGCGCAGGAAGGCGGTGAACTGCTCGGGGCTACCGGGAGCGAAGCTGCCGCCTTCGATGGTGACGCGTTTTTTGACTTCGGCATCGTCCATTGATTTCAGCAGTGCGCCGTGCAGCGTGCTGATAATGTCGGCGGGCACTTTAGCCGGGGTCAGCAGCGCATACCACTGCGTGAATTCATAGTTCGGCACGCCGGCTTCGTGCAGGGTCGGGATGTTCGGCACCAGCGGCGAGCGTACGGTGCTGGTGATCGCAATGCCGCGCATGCGGCCGGATTCGAGATGGGGCAGCGTGGTGGTCGGGCCGGCAAAGGCCATGTCGACCTGGCCGGCAATCAGTTCGGTGGCGAAGATCGAGGTGCCCTTGTACGGCACATGCAGCAGATCGACCTTGGCCATGGCCTTGAACAGCTCGCCGGCGAGGTGCGAAGTGCCGCCGATGCCGGAGGAGGCATAGGTCAGCTTGCCGGGACGCGACCTCAGCACCGCGAGCAGCTGCTTGAGGTTGGTGGCCGGCACCGAGGGATGCACGACCAGGATGAAGGGAATCTTCGCGAACACGCTGACCGGTGCGAAGTCGCGCAGCGTGTCGTACGGCGGCTTGCCTTCGCCCCATACCGGGCTGATCACCAGCGGGCCCGAGCTGCCCCAGAGCAGGGTGTAGCCATCAGGCGCGGCGCGTGCGACATGATCAGTGCCGATGCGGCCGGAGGCGCCGGCGCGGTTGTCGATGACGAATGGCTGGCCGAGCAGCTGGCCCATGCGCTGGCCGGCGGCACGGGCGAAGGAGTCGGTGGCGGCACCCGGCGGGAAGGGCACCACGAGGGTGACCGGGCGGCGCGGATAGCCCTGCGCCTGTGCATGCCAGCTGGTGAGCAGTGCGGCGAGTAGCGGCAGTGACAGCAGCGCCAGCTTCAGCAGCCGGAGGTTATCATAAGTCATTGTTTTAATTGACATATTATTTCCGTTTGATTGCTGCTGTTAATTACCGTTGCGACGGATCCGTTCCGAGAAATCGCGGGCGAAGACCTGTTTCTCTCCCTGTTCACCGCGTTCATAGGCCTCAAGCCGCGCCGCGACGATGAAGTCCTTCTTGTCACAGGCCACTTTCGTGCGCATCTCCGTGCGGGTGCCCCAGTCGCCGCGTTCGAACAGCCAAGTCCAGGTGACTTCGGCTTCGCAGGCCAGCGGATCGCCTTCAACGATGCGGTAGCGCTCGGTCGAGCGCGCTTCGGCGATCAGGTTGTCAATGTCGTCGTAACGGCTGCGTCCGCTGGAGTCGGTGACTTCCACAATGGTTTCGTTTTTGCCCATGTCGGTGCGCACGATGCGGTTGCGGCCGCCGGGTGCGAGTGGCGTGCGCTTGAACGGCGGTGCGGCTTCGACCGGCTTGAATTTCACTTTTGCATCTTCCTTGCGCGGCGGACGCACCGGCAACTCGATGAAGCTCTTGCCGGCATGCAGTGTCAGCGTCACCGGTTCCGGCGACGGCCAGATCAGCGGCCAGTAGGTGGTGGACACGGCCACCCGCAGGCGATGGCCCTTGACGAAGGAATAACCGGCGTCGGCGAGCGGCACGCGCACGGTGTAACGCTGTCCCGGCTTGAGCCGGATCGGCTTGTCGGCGCCGTTGAGGTGGGTCAGATTGAACACACCGTAGGTGACGCGGGTCGAAGCACCGTCGGGCGCAACATCGCAGAGCCGTACACAGATGAAGGCGGTGGGCCGGTCCACCGACAGCGTCAGTGTCGCCACCGGCGTGCCGAGGATTTCGGTGGTCTTTGCCAGCGGTGCGCCGTCGAAGCCGATCGACTGGCCGTCATCGGCACGCTGGTCGCCGGGCATCTCGGGGCTGGCGCCATGCTGGAACCAGGGCATCAGCTCGCCGCAGTTGAGGCCGAGCGTCTGCGGGGTGCAGGCGACGATTTTCGCGGCTTTGCCCTTATTTTTGTCTGCATGTTCACCAAGCTGACCGCCGCTGTTGAGTGACAGGCGCATGGGCTTGATGCGTGGCGAAGGCCATTGCGCTTCGGCCACCCAGCGGCC
>JAJTHX010000075.1 GCA_021300125.1 Betaproteobacteria bacterium
CTGGGCAGTTTCTTCCAGGTTTCGACGACGATGCGGGTGTTGATCCTGGCATCCCGGCCGGAGAAGGAGAGCCCCTCCTCCATGGAGAGCAGGATTTCGCCGATGCCGAACAGTCCGATCACCGCGATCAGGAAGTCGAAGCCGCGCATCATTTCGTGCCAGCCGAAGGTCAGGCGCAGCTGACCGGTGACCGTATCGACGCCGACTGCGGCCAGCGCGAAACCGAGCATCATTGCAGCCAGGATCTTGAAGGCGGGCTCCTTGCCCATGCCGATAAAGCTGCAGAAGGTCAGGAAGAACACCGAGAAGAACTCGGGCGGGCCGAACTGCAGCGCGAACTTCGCCACCAGCGGCGCGAGGAAGGTGATCATTACCACTGCGAAGAAGGCGCCGATGAAAGACGACGTGAACGCGGTCGTCAGCGCCTCGCCGGCACGTCCCTGCTGTGCCATCGGGTAACCATCGAAGGTGGTGGCCACCGACCACGGTTCCCCCGGGATGTTGAACAGGATTGAGGTCATGGCGCCTCCGAACAGCGCCCCCCAGTAGATGCAGGAGAGCATGATCACCGCCGAGGTCGGTGGCATGCTGAAGGTCAACGGCAGCAGGATCGCGATGCCGTTGGCACCGCCCAGCCCCGGCAATACCCCGATCAGCACGCCCAGCACGATGCCGATCACCATCAGCATCAGGTTGAACGGGGTCAGTGCGATCGAAAACCCGTGGAACAGGGCATTGATTTCATCCAAGATACTGGCTCCCTCTGGATTTCTAGCGCGTGTTGTCCCGGCACTGCAGCACTACAGACCGACCAGCGACAACGGATTGAACTCGCCCTTGAACAGCGGCACCTTGAACCAGATTTCAAACATCGTGTAGGTCAATGCACTGACCGCCGTGCCGAGCAGCACACCCTTGATCCAGCTGTATTTGCCCATGTAGACCATGAACAGGGCGATATACGCGGCAGAAGCCACGTAGATGCCGATCAGCTGGATGCCGAGCACATAGATCGCCACGGGGATCAGCACCTGCATGATCTGGCGCAGGGCTGTCCATTCGACAAACAGCTTGTGATCGGGCTTGTGACGGAGCACGCCCACGACGGTAACCGCGGCGCCGATGCAGATCAGCAATCCAATGTAGAACGGAAAATAACCGGCCTCGGGGCCGTCCGCCCCCCATTTGGCGCCCAGGCGCATGCTGTCATAGATGACCATGCCGCCAATGATGGCCAGGAAGGCGGCAACCACCAGTTCCGCGGTGCGTATCGTGATGCCGCCGCCGGATCCGCCGGAAGTTTTTTCTTCGCTCATGAGCACAGTCTCGGGTTGCGCTGACGGCCCGGGGCCGTCCTGACCGGCATTCCCGGAGGGGGAATGCCGTCGGGATAACGATCAGGGCTTGGCGAGGAAGCCCGCTTCCTTCATCAGGTCGCGATGCAGCACTTCCGCCTTGCTGACCCAGTCGGCATAGGCCTTGCCGGTGAGGAAAGTCTGGTTGAACGCGCCGTCTTCCATGAATTTCTTCCACTCGGGGGTGGCGCGCACCTTGTTGAACAGGTCGACGTAGAAGTTGACGGCCTCGGGCGGTACGCCGGCGGGCATGAAGATGCCACGCAGCATCACGTATTCGGTGTTGACGCCGGCTTCCCTGCAGGTCGGGACATCGAACCAGGACTGGGTGTCGGTGACCCGGGCCTTGTAGGGCATGCGCTCGTCATCGAACACACACAGCGCGCGCAACTTGCCCGCGCGCCAGTTGGCCACTGCCTCGATCGGGTTGTTGACGGTCGCATTGACATGCTTGCCCACCAACTGGGTGGCCACCGCGCCGCCGCCCTTGAACGGGATGTAGGTGAACTTGACGCCGGCGGCCTTCTCGATCGCCACAGTCAGGATCTGGTCTTCCTGCTTGGCGCCGGTGCCGCCCATCTTGAAGGTATTGGGCGGCGCTTTCTTGACGGCGTCGAGGAAGTCCTTCGCCGTCTTGTAGGGATCCTCGGCGTTGACCCAGAGCACGAAGTTGTCAAGTGCCAGCATTGCCACCGGGGTCAGGTCCTTCCAGTTGAACGGCACGCCCGTGGCCATCGGCGTGGTGAACAGGTTGGACAGCGTGATGATGATCTTGTGCGGATCCCCCTTGGCGGCCTTGAGCTCGAGGAAGCCCTCCGCACCGGCGCCACCGGACTTGTTCACCGGGATCAGCGGCTGCTTCATCAGGTTGTGCTTGGCGACGATGCCCTGGATCAGGCGCGCCATCTGGTCGGCGCCGCCGCCGGTGCCGGCGGGTATGATGAACTCGACCGGCTTGGTCGGCTCCCAGGCAGCGGCGGGTGCTGCCGCCATTGCGGACGCGCACAGGACAAGCAGGGCGCGCGTGAACAGTCGCTGGATTTTCATGGCTCTCCTCCTAGTGGAAACAGGTGACGACGGTGCCTGGAAGATTCTCCGGCGGATTGCCGGGCCTGGCTGTTTTAGGGCGTCGTTGCCGTCATTCTTTCGCATATGGGAAGGCGAAACAATTGACCGCAATCAAGAATCGACCATATCGCCCCCCAACCGGACAAACGCTGCGGGGGGGGCGGCATTCGAGCCCAGCCCCGGCCCATCATGCCGAGCCGGGGTAAAATAAATTTACTAATTAAATCAATGGGTTATCTGCGATAGTCGGGCGCTGCAGCAAACTCAGCGGATCAAAGTGATCGGCACCTGGGTCAGGTGCAGCACCTTGGTGGCGACCGAACCCAGCACCAGCCCGCTCACGGCACCCAGACCGCGGCTGCCCATCACAATGCGGTCGCAGCCCTCCGCCTTGAGATAGGCCGCGATCACCTCGGCGGGATCGCCGACGCTGATATGCGGGGTATAGGGGATTTTCGCAGCGTCGAGGCGCTTGCGCGCGGCGTCGAGCGCCTTTTCGCCCTCTTCCTTGTAGTACTGGTTGAGCGAATCGCTGCTGATGAACATCTTCACGTTGACGCCGCCCAGCGGCATCTGCACGTTGATCAGGTGCAGTTGCAGCGGCAACTTCAGCAGCGCGTTCTCGGCGATCAGGAAGTCGATCACGCGGGCGGAGTTTTCGGATCCATCTACGGCAACGAGAATTTTCGGCATGTTGTTCCCCTCAGTCTTTCTTGGTTTCCGGGCCGTCGGCAAGATCAACGGGCGCGGGCGTTTGCTTGGCTTCGGCCGGCGTCTTGCCCTTGGCCATCAGCTTGCCGACGATCACCACCAGTGCCGCCCCGGCCACCGGCGCGGCATAGTTGAGCCATTTGGCGTTGGCGGCCACCCAGTCCTTGGCCACGATGTCGTGCACGAACATGTCGCCGGCGATCCAGCCTAGCAGCGCGGCACCGCCGACGACGACCACCGGAAAGCGGTCCATCAGCATCAGCACCAGCTTGCTGCCCCAGACGATGATCGGCACGCTGACCACCAGTCCGAACACCACCAGCCCGATGCTGTCCTTGGCCGCACCCGCGATCGCGATCACGTTGTCGAGGCTCATCACCGCATCGGCGACGATGATCGTCTTCACGGCGCCGAACAGGTTGGTGCTGGCGTCAATTTCATGATCACCCTCGTCCTGCGGCGCCATCAGCTTGAGGCCGATCCAGAACAGCAGGATCGCGCCGACGATCTTCAGGTAGGGAATCTGCAGCAGCTTCAGCGCGAAGAAAATCAGCACGACGCGCAGCGCGATGGCGCCGAACACGCCCCAGAAAATGGCCAGTTTTCGCTGCGCCTCGGGCAGACGCCGCGATGCGAGAGCGATGACGACCGCGTTGTCGCCACCGAGCACGATATCGATGGCGATGATCTGCATGACGGCAATCCAGAATGCCGGTGATGAAATATCCATGGTTAGCTTCCCTGCTAGTGGGCCATTATTGTTGAAAGAATGCGCAGGCGCGCAGCCGGGCTTCGAGGCCCGGATCGTTCCAGTTTATACGAGCAGCGGCCAAAAGGCCAAACCCTACTGCCTGTAACGCGCACCTCAGCGCGTCGCCGCGGGCTTGCTGACCGCCGCGGGTGTTGCAGCCTTGTGGGTATCGTGGGGCTCCCAGCCCAGTGTCAGCATCAAGGCCGCGAAGCCGCAGACATAGGCCACCGGCACGTGCCAGCCGTGGCGCAACCACAGGCCGACCGAACGCGCCTGCGGATACATGTTCGACAGCGCGACACCCGCACTGGAACCGAACCAGATCATCGAACCGCCGAAACCGACGGCGAACGCGAGTACGCCCCAGTCGTAGCCGCCCTGCTTCAGCGCCAGCGCGGTGAGCGGGATGTTGTCGAACACCGAGGACACGAAGCCGAGCGCGAACGCAGACTGCCACGAAGCGGGCGGCAGTTTGTCCACCGGCATCATTGAGGCGCACAGCACCAGCGAAAGCAGGAACACGCTGCCCTTGGCCGCCTCGGGCACCAGATTCCACTGCGGGCTGCGCCAGGGCGCGCAGGCGAAGATCACTACCCACACCGCGACGCCGATGAAGGGAAAGGCGCTGGACAGGTGGTTGAAGCGGAGATTGACCGTGACGTTGGTCAAGATCGCCGCCACCAGGATCAGCAGCACGATGGCAAACCGCGCCCAGTCCACCGGATGCTTCGCGCCGATATCCCGCACGATCGGCGAGTAGCGGTGCTGCTGCAGCGCCGCCGGAATCCCGCACACCACCAGCGCCACCGCGGCGGCAATATAGGCGTGGAACACATCGAGCGGGCTGACCCCGTCGAGCCACATCATGGTGGTGGTGGTGTCGCCGACCACGCTGCCGGCGCCGCCGGCATTCGATGCGGCGACGATCGCGGCAAGGTAGCCGATGTGCAGCTTGCGCCGGAACAGGGTTGCTGCGAGCGTGCCGCCGATCAGTGCCGCGGCGATATTGTCGAGAAAGCCCGACATCACCCAGATCATGACCAGCAGGGCAAAGGCACCTTTCCAGCCGTCCGGCAGGAAACGCGGCAGCAGCTGCGGCAGGTGGCTGCGCTCGAAATGGTTCGACAGCAGCGCAAACCCGACCAGCAGTCCGAACAGGTTGGTGATGATCACCCACTCATGGGCGATATGGCCGAACAGGCCGGGCAGGCCGTCGCCGCTCTTGAAGCCGGTGAACCCCAGCTTGTACAGGGTGACCACCGCCAGGCCGGTCAGCGCCACCCGCAGCGTGTGCTTGTGGAACAGCGCGACGCCGATCAGGGTCGCCGCAAACAGGAAAAAATCGAAGGGAATGCCGAACAGCTCAGGTCCGCTGCCCAGTTCCGCGCGGGCGGGCATGGGCAGACAGAGCAGTGCCGCAAAAGGCGATGCGCCGCGCAGTGCGCGGCGTGTCGGAAAACCGGACATGGCGATTGCGTCGCAGGCCCGTTCCGCAGCGCACGGCGCCACGGAACGGGCAGCCGGACTCAGAACAGGCCGACCACCTTGCCGTCATCGGTGAGGTCGATTTTCTCCGACGAAGGCACCTTGGGCAGGCCGGGCATGGTCATGATGTCACCGCAGATCATGACGATGAACTCGGCGCCGGCGGCCAGCCGCACTTCGCGGATGTTGACCATGTGGCCGCTGGGCGCACCGCGCACGCTGGCATCGGTGGAGAACGAGGACTGGGTCTTGGCCACGCACACCGGGTAGTGGCCGTAGCCGCCCTCCTGCAGCTCCTTGATGCGGTTGCGCACCTTGGTCTCGGCGGTGATGTCGGCCGCGCCGTAGACCTTGGTCGCGATCTTTTTCATCTTCTCCCACAGCGGATCGCTGTCTTCATATACGAAGGTCGGCTTCGACGGCTGTTCGCACATGTCGACCACGATCTTCGCCAGTTCCGCGGCGCCCTTGCCGCCCTCGGCCCAGTGGTTCGCCACCACGACCCTGGCGCCGAGCTTGGCGATGCGGTCGGTGAGCAGGTCCATCTCGGCCTTGGTGTCGGCGGTGAAGCGGTTGACCGACACCACGCAGGGAATGCCGTAGACGTTCTTCACGTTGTTGACGTGGCGCTCGAGGTTGACCAGGCCTTTTTCCAGCGCGGCCAGGTTTTCCTTGTTCAGGTCCTCCTTGCCGACGCCGCCGTGGTGCTTGAGCGCGCGCACGGTGGCGACGATCACCGCCGCGTTGGGCTTCAGGCCCGCCTTGCGGCACTTGATGTCGAGGAATTTCTCGGCGCCGAGGTCCGCGCCGAAGCCGGCTTCGGTCACCACGTAATCGACCAGCTTCATCGCGGCCTTGGTCGCGATCACCGAGTTGCAGCCGTGGGCGATGTTGGCGAAAGGGCCACCGTGGATGAAGGCCGGGTTGTTCTCCAGCGTCTGCACCAGGTTCGGCGCCAGCTGGTCCTTCAGCAGCACCGTCATCGCGCCGTGGGCCTTGAGGTCGCGCGCGCGCAGGGGCTTGTTGTCGCGGGTGTAGCCGAATACGATGTTGCCCAGGCGCTGTTTCAGGTCTTTCAGCGAGGTCGCCAGGCAGAAAATCGCCATCACTTCCGAAGCCACGACGATGTCGAAGCCGTCCTCGCGCGGATAGCCGTTGGCGGTGCCGCCCAGCGACACCACGATGTCGCGCAGCGCGCGGTCATTCATGTCCAGCACCCGCTTCCAGGTGATGCGGCGCGGGTCAATGCCGAGCTCGTTGCCGTGGGCAATGTGGTTGTC
>JAJTHX010000104.1 GCA_021300125.1 Betaproteobacteria bacterium
GGTGGTGCTGATGTTGACCACCGCGGCCCCCTGCCTTTCAACGAGTTCGGTGAAATCGGGCAGTTGCGCCGGCGCCGCGGCAGGCATCAGCGCGAACGCGACAATGAAAAGGCTCAGCAGGTTGCGGATCGGCAATGCGGCATTCATGGGGGCTCGCAGCAGGGACAAGACAGGTGGATCGGATAAAGAAAAAAGGACGGTCAGCGGGGTTGCGCAGCAACAACGGTGCGCGGCTCCAGCGAGCGCGCCAGCTGCATCACGGTTTCAGCCGGAGTTTCGCCAAGAACGGTGACCGCGTGCCCGGCAACGTTGCGGGTATAGACATGTACCGCGCCCTGGTGGCGTAGCGCTGGTTTCCCGTCTGCCTTGCCCTTGGCCTGGGACAGCGGCTCGATGAACACTGAAATGGCGGCCAGGCCGTCTGAAAACACCAGATGCGAAGTGGTGGTGCCGGGTTTTCCGGGCATAGACCGGCGCAGCTCCATCAGTTTGCCGAATCCGGCAGGCAGCTGGCCGACCACCCAGCCTGAATCGCCGCTGTCGGCAGCACTCAGCTCGGAGCGCTCGACTTTCCAGCCCTTGCTCTGTGCCGCATAGCGCGAGCGCACCAGATCACGGTCGAACTTGCCGCCGATCTGCAGCGTGGAAAAGGTAAAGCTTTCAATGACCTGATTCTTCTCGTTCAGCGTTCGGGCACGAAGCGGCAGTCCGGTCTTGATGTCAGCGCAGAAACGGCGGGCATAACGGAGGTTGTCCTTGGGCTGCAGCGCCACCCACTGGCAATCCACGCCGGCAACCCGATCGGTGGACTCCAGGGTGACGCGGTAATGCTGGCCGAGAGTCTGGATCTGCTCCAGCCGCACAGGGAATTGGCGTGAGCCGCGCGGATCGATAAGCACGGTCTTGGTCAGGGGCAGATAGCAGATGACCTGGTCGTTGGTGCGGATCACCTCGCGGGCGGGACCGTCCAGTGTCTCCAGACGCTCAAGAACACCGCCAGCGGGATTGACGAAATGCGCAATACGCGAGGTTTCGGTCTGGCCACCCTGGTTGTAGACGAAGGTGCCGGAGTAATTCACCTTGCGGCTTGCCGCGGCCATTTTTTCCAGCATCGCCAGCGCCTCCCGCTGCGGTTCAGCGGCGGACACGGGCAGCGGAAATACGGTGCCGAACATCAATGCGGTGGTGAACAGTCCCCGCGACAGCATGACCATGGCCTTCTCCGCGATCAGCGCCCGGTCTCGGATTGCGCCGAGATGGTGCGGATGTAGGTTGCAACGCCCTGCAGGCCGCTGCTGGGTGAAACCCCCTGATGCGCCAGAAGATAGTCGTTGACGGCACCATTCGCCGGCGAGCTGACCAGCTGCGCTTCGACCGCCGGCGCCTGTGCGCTGGCGGCGATTTCGGCCGGCGACTGGCTGACGGTATGGGTCGAAAGGGCCATCCAGCCGACAACCGCGATCGCCGACAGGGAAGCCGCGGCCGAAAGCGCGAAGGTCATCGTCCTGGAAGCCCGGCGCGGTGCGCTGCGGGGGGCCAGTACGGTCGGTTCGGACTTCAGGGCCAGCGACACCTTCGCCGCCACATCCACCGCGGCATGCTGCCCGCGCAGGGCATCGCCGATCAGGTGGTAGGTGGCCCAACGCTCGCGGGCTTCGCCGCTGTCGCCGAGGCGCAGCAGGGCCTGGCGGGCATCGTTGCCGTCGAGTTCATCATCCATCAGTGCGGATATCTCTTCCATCTCACCATCTCCTGTCCTTGCTGGTGCCAAGCAAGGGGCGCAATTTGTCGGCCACGGCCTCACGTGCACGGAAAATCCGGGAACGGACGGTACCTACCGGGCATTGCATCGCTTCAGCGATTTCCTCGTAACTCAAACCTTCGATCTCGCGCAGCGTCAGGGCGGTGCGCAATTCTTCCGGCAGTTCGAGCAGCGTGCGGTTCACGGTGTCGCCCACCTCGCGGCTCATCAATTGGTTTTCCGGGGTGTTCAGGTCGCGCAGCTGCTCCGCGCCCTCCGTCGATTCGGCTTCCTCGGCATCGAGATCGGTGCTGGTCGGCGCACGCCGGCCCATCGCCACCAGGTGATTCTTGGCCGTGTTGATGCCGATCCGGTAAAGCCATGTATAAAAAGCACTCTCTCCGCGAAACCCGGGCAGGGCCCGGTACGCCTTGATGAACGCTTCCTGCGTCACGTCCTCGACCTCGCTAGGGTCACGGATGAAGCGCGAAAGCAGCCTGCCCAGCTTGCGCTGGTACTTGTTCACCAGCAGATCGAATGCGCGCTTGTCACCGCGCTGCACACGCTCCACCAGCTGCTGATCGACTTCGCGATCGCTCGTCATTATCGGTTGTCCGGTCCCTGTTCCTGCGGTCACTCGGGCCTCCGGCGGGCCTCGGGGCCACAACCGGCGCCGAAGTATAACTGCCTGTACCGATTGACGAAATGAGCGGTCGCACGAAAGACGATCACAGCGTCAGTGCAGTGACCGTGGCTGGCCGATTTAGTTCACCACCCGGAGCCGAAGGCACAGGCGCCCGACCAAAGCCGAGCAAATCACTCGGGCATTTTTGCAGCCACTCTCGGTTGACCACGGCTTGAGATGTGGCGCCGGAATACCCGCACCGGGTGTTAGCATCCCTACATACCCTTAATACCTTCGCCACTGCCCGACATGACTGCCCGAGAAACCGATCTTTCCGCCTACTGGATGCCCTTCACCGCAAACCGCGCCTTCAAGAAGGCCCCGCGGATGCTGGTGGGGGCCAAGGACATGCACTACATGACCGACGACGGCCGGCGCATCCTCGACGGCACA
>JAJTHX010000297.1 GCA_021300125.1 Betaproteobacteria bacterium
GACCTGCATCTTGCGGCGACGGTCGACGCGGAAATACAGGTAGTCCTTGGCATCGTACTCGAAGTCGAGCCAGGAACCGCGGTAGGGAATGATGCGCGCCGAGAACAGCAGCTTGCCCGAGGAGTGGGTCTTGCCGCGGTCATGCTCGAAGAACACGCCGGGGGAGCGGTGCAGCTGCGACACGATCACGCGCTCGGTCCCGTTGATGACAAAGGATCCGGTGGTGGTCATGAGCGGAATCTCGCCCATGTAGACCTCCTGCTCCTTCACCTCCTTGATTGTCGGCTTGGAGGCTTCCTTGTCCATGATGGTCAGGCGGACCTTGGCGCGCAGCGGTGCGGCAAAGGTGAGTCCGCGCTGCTGGCATTCCTTGACGTCGAAGGGCGGGATGCCGAGCGCGTAGCTCACGAACTCCAGACGGGCGTTCTTGGAATGGCTCTCGATCGGGAAAATGCTGGTGAACGCGGCCTGGAGGCCCTCGTTCCTTCGCGCATCCGGAGCAGCCTGTTCCTGCAGAAAAGCAGCGAACGATTCAAGCTGCGTCGCCAGCAGATAGGGCACCTGCAACACGCTCTCACGCTTGGCGAAACTCTTGCGGATGCGTTTCTTTTCGGTGAATGAATAAGCCATGTCCACTCCGGAGCAAGGTCAGAAAGTCAAACGCCGCAGGTCACCTTGAATTACGGGATGACCTGACGCTTTTGACCTGGATTGCAAAAATGCTGCGCCCAGAAAACCAAAAGGCGCCGGGGGCGGCTAACCGCCGTCCGGCGCGGAATCGCTTCGGTGTTACTTGATCTCGGCGGTGCCGCCGGCTTCTGTGATCTGCTTGGCGATCGCGTCGGCATCGGCTTTGGACACGCCTTCCTTGACGGCCTTCGGCGCGCCGTCAACGAGGTCCTTGGCTTCCTTCAGGCCAAGGCCGGTCACCGCACGCACCACCTTGATCACATTGACCTTGTTGGCACCGGCGTTGGTCAGGTTGACGGTGAACTCGGTCTTCTCTTCGGCGGCGGCAGCACCACCACCGGCGGCGGGGGCAGCGACAGCCACGGCGGCGGCAGCAGCCGACACGCCAAACTTCTCTTCCATCTCCTTGATCAGCTGCGACAGTTCCAGCACGGTCATGCCGGCGATCGCGTCGAGGATTTCTGCTTTGGCAACAGCCATGTCGTTCTCCTGAAAACTAATTTATCAATTAAAACAATAGGTTATAGCGTGGTCTCGCCTTGCGGGCATTGACCTTACGCCGCCTGCTTTTCTTTCTGATCCCGCACTACGGCGACACCGCGCACGAACTTGGTGGGCACCTCGTTGAGGGTCCGCACAAATTTCGCGATCGGGGCCTGCATCGTTCCGAGCAGGGTGGCGAGCAGTTCCTGACGGCTGGGCATCTTGGCGAGCGCCGCAACATCATTGGCACTCATCACGACGTTCGGCATGGCGCCGCCCTTGATTACGAGACGCTCGTTACCCTTCGAAAACTCGTGCAGCACCTTGGCCGCGGCCACAGGGTCGCTGGAAATGCCATAGGCCAGCGGACCAACCATCTGGTCAGCGAGGCCCTTGAACGGCGTTTCCGCTACCGCGCGGCGTGCCAGGGTGTTTTTCAGAACGCGGAAGTACACGCCCGATTCGCGCGCTTTCTTGCGCAACTCGGTCATGGCCCCCACGGGCAGGCTGCGGTACTCGGCGAGTACGATGGCCTGGGCTTGCGCAACCTGCGCGCTCACTTCAGCCACCACCGCTTGCTTCTGCTCCAGATTGAGACTCAAGGTCGTTCTCCGTTAAACGTTAAACGATGCTCGGCGCCAGCCGGCGGGAATGCCGGAGACACCGCTTGTTGCACGGCGACCATGGATCCAGGAGTCGAACATGGACATGTTTGACCTGTTTCGGGCACACCGTCTGCGTAGGACTCCGGACTGGAAACGCGAACTGCTGCGGAACCTGCACGGAAATTAAACCTCCCGGTACCTACGGTCTTTGACAACCCGCCGGCGATGCGCTGCCGGCGGCCCAAAGTTCCTGCCCCGCAACACCGCGGGGACTTTTGTTACTGCAGCGACTGCTGCGAAAAGGCCGATGAATCGACACGCACACCGGGTCCCATCGTGCTCGAGACCGCCACCTTTTTCAGGTAGATGCCTTTCACGCCGGTCGGACGCGCCTTGTTCACGGCATCGACCAGCGCACGCAGGTTTTCCTCGAGCGCATCGACAGTGAACGAAGCACGGCCGATCGTGCATTGCACAATGCCCGCCTTGTCGGCACGGTACTGGACCTGGCCGGCCTTGGCATTTTTCACCGCGAGGACCACATCCATGGTGACCGTACCGACTTTTGGGTTCGGCATCAGGCCGCGCGGGCCGAGCACCTGGCCGAGCTGGCCGACCACGCGCATTGCATCCGGCGTGGCAATGACCACGTCAAAATCCATCTTGCCGCCCTTGATTTCGGCGGCCAGGTCGTCAAAGCCGACGAGGTCGGCACCGGCGTCCTTCGCCTGCTGGGCCTTGTCGCCCTGGGCGAACACGGCCACGCGCACGGTCTTGCCGGTGCCCTGCGGCAGCACCACAGAGCCACGCACGGACTGGTCGGATTTCTTGGCATCAATACCGAGGTTGATCGCGACATCCACGGCTTCGTTGAACTTCGCGGTGGCGTTTTCCTTGACCAGGCTCAGCGCGTCTTTCACCGCGTAGAACTTGTTGCGGTCAACCTTGGCGCGGACCGCCTTGTAGCGCTTCGATACGTTTGCCATCTCAGACCCCCTCCACATCGACGCCCATGCTGCGGGCGCTGCCGGCGATGGTACGCACGGCGGCATTCAGGTCGGCGGCGGTCAGGTCGGGCATCTTCGCCTTGGCGATCTCCTCGACCTGGGCACGCGTCAGGCGGCCGACCTTGTCGGTGTGCGGACGCTTGCTGCCGCTCTCGATTTTTGCGGCCTTCTTGATGAGGATCGACGCCGGCGGCGTCTTCATCACGAAGGTGAAGCTCTTGTCCTGATAGGCGGTGATCACCACGGGCACCGGCAGGCCGGGCTCCATCTTCTGCGTGGCGGCGTTGAAGGCCTTGCAGAATTCCATGATGTTCAGGCCGCGCTGGCCGAGGGCCGGGCCGATGGGCGGCGAGGGATTCGCCTTGCCTGCCGGCACCTGCAGCTTGATGAAGCCGACTACTTTCTTTGCCATCACACTCTCCTTGCGGGTTCAGACGGGGGTCGTTGATGCGACACGACACCCTCCCCGGGGTTAAGAACGAAAAAAACGGGTCAGGCCTTCTCGACCTGGCCGAAATCCAGCTCGACCGGCGTCGACCGGCCGAAAATGGTCACCGACACGCGCAGCTTGCTCTTGTCGTAGTTGACGTCTTCCACGTTGCCGTGGAAATCGGCAAAGGGGCCGTCCTTGACGCGTACTGCCTCGCCCACCTCGAACAGCACCTTGGGACGCGGCTTCTCCACGCCCTCCTGGATCTGGTTGAGGATGTTCTGCACTTCCTTGTCCGAGATCGGCGTCGGCTTGGTCGCAGTGCCGCCGACGAAGCCGGTGACCTTGGCCGTGTTCTTCACCAGATGCCAGGACTCGTCGGTCATATCCATCTCGACCAGGACATAGCCGGGGAAGAACTTGCGCTCGCTGATGCTCTTCTGGCCGCTCTTCATCTCGACCACTTCCTCGACCGGCACCAGGATCTGGCCGAACTTGTCTTCCATGCTGGCGCGGCGGATGCGGTCAATGAGGGCGCGCTGTACGCTTTTCTCGAAGCCCGAATACGCGTGCACCACATACCATTTCTTGCTCATCTCACTCACCGCCGATCAGCTTTTTGACGATCCACAGCAGGATGCCGTCAACCATCCACATGAACAGCGCCATCACCAGCACGAACACGAACACGATCGCAGTCGCCTGCAGGGTCTCGTTGCGGGTCGGCCAGACCACCTTGCGGGTTTCGGCCACCGACTCCTGTGCAAAGGCAACAAAGCTCTGCCCGGGAACAGTCGTCCACATCACCGCGGCACCCGCGAGCAGGCCTGCCAGGAACACCGCCAGTCGTACAACGGTGGCGCTTTCCTGCAGGTAGTAGAACCCCGCGATGCCGGCAACCACCAGCAATGCCGCCACCGCAACCTTGACTTTGTCCACTCTCGAAACCGCCTCGCGCTGTTGCGGACGGCCGGGCTTTTCAGCCCGGCCGCCGGTGAATCGATGACGCCTGTCTGTTGGCAGGCCAGGAGGGAATCGAACCCCCAACCTTCGGTTTTGGAGACCGACGCTCTGCCAGTTGAGCTACTGGCCTAAAAAAGAGCCTGACATTATCAGGCTCTTAACTTACTACAAACAGAGAGAAACAATTACTCGAGAATTTCGGTAACAACACCGGCGCCAAC